>NZ_JADNQM010000014.1:0-191745 GCF_046269425.1 Amycolatopsis sp. cmx-11-12
GGCTGATCCACCACGGCGACTGGGAAGTCCGCATGGCGGCCGACGGGCTGCCGGAATTCATCCCGCCCCAGTACCTGGATCCGTTACGAAGAACCCGGCGCAACACCCTCCCCGCCTGACTCTGACCGAGGAGCCCGCCAGCCACACCGGCGACGGGCCCCTCGGCATGCCCACACGAGACCCGAAGCCCGCGACTCTTGATCAAGGAGCCACGGTCGCCAGGCCAAGGCAGAGTCCCGGCAAAGTCAGGGTCTTCAGGTCGGGTGGCTATTGGTCGCTGCGCGAGGCTGGCGATGAAGGATTTGGGACGCCCCCGAGTAAGGAAAGAGTCCTTCACTACCCGCCACCGTGGTCCCTGATGACACTGAGACGGACGTGACACCAGCGCCCCGACCGCCAGCACGACACCTTTTGCCTCGACGACGAGATCGGCGTCATCTCCCTCATCGACACGAGCGCCCACGGGCCTGCTCACTCAGCGGCTGCACCCTCATCAAAGTGCTCGCGGCACGAGCCGACTGGCCCACCTACCTAGCCCGTCGCAGAAGTCCAAAGCCCCCCGCCCACCAGATCGTCCAACTCGGCCGCGAAGAGCACAGCAGGATCGAACCCCATACCCGCGAAGTGCCCAGCCAGTTCGAGAGACAAGACGCCGTGGATCCGGGTCCAGAAGGTCACCGCACTACGGAGAACCGCGGACGCCACCGGCCTGCCACCAGCCCAGTCGCGATGATCGTCGAGATGAGCTTCGAACGGCGTCGCCCGCCCACCTTCGGGACACTCGGCGTGGACGTCGAGCAGCACGGTCATGATCTCGTTCGAGATCTTCGTGGTGTCGTCGGGCGCACGGTAGCCGGGGATGGGCGTGCCGTAGACGAACAGGTATCGCTGAGGGTCCGCCAGCGCCCAATCCCTTATGGCGTAGGCGACTTCGGCCACGCCGCCGCCTGAATCCGCGGCGGCCTGGACGGTGTCGGCGAGGCTCCGATAGGCGTCGCGGATGAGGTCCGTGATCAGGTCGTCGCGACTGGTGAAGTACCGGTACAGCGCGGGGCCGCTCATGCCCACATGTTTGGCGATCGCGTTGAGGGACAACGCGGACACGCCCGCGGTGGCGAGCTGTTCCCACGCGTACCGCTTGATCTCCGCGCACACCTGAGCCCGGTAGCGCTCGCGCGAGGTCTTCGCGTCCATCGACTGCTCCTTCCGGGTCCATCGCCGCGTTCAGTTAGAGGTTATCACTTTCTCTATTGACACTCGCGCTGTCGTGGTTATAGCTTCTAACTATCACAAGTAGCACTAACTAGCCCCCAGGCGAGGAGAAGAACCATGACGGACACCCAGCCCGCCCCGAAGACCCGCCGCCGCACCGCCGCACGTGCCGCCGTACTCGCCCTCCCGTTGACCGTCGGCTTGCTGGGCGGCGTCGTCACGCCGGCCCAGGCCGCCACCGCCACCCCCGCCCCGCTGTCGTGCCAGGGCAAGACCATCGACACGACGGCCCCGATCCACTACCGGACCGAGACCCTCATCAACGCTCCCCTGAGCAAGATCTGGCGGCTACAGACCGACGTCGAGCGCTGGCCGTCCTGGCAGGAGCCGGTCCTGACCAACGAGCGCCTGGACTGGGGCCCGCTCCGGAAGAACTCCCGGTTCCGCTGGACCACCCCGGCGCCGCCCACCGCCACTACCCCCGCCACCACGCTGTCGATCACCTCGACCGTGCACCAGATCCAGCGCGGCAAGTGCATCCGCTGGAGCGGGCCCGCGGTCGGCGAGGGTCTGAGTATCGACAACGGCATCCACGTCTGGAACTTCACCGAGGTCAAGGGCGGCGTCCTCGTCCGCACCGAGGAGAACTGGTCCGGCGCCCAGGTCGAGGCCGACGTGCCCACCGCGACCAAATTCCTCGGCTGGGGCCTCGAAGCCTGGCTGAAGGATCTCAAAGCCACCGCCGAATCCCACTGCTGACTCACACCCGCCCGCCTTCAGGAGGAAACGATGTCCACCCAGACGCTCGACCGCGAAACCACCACCCGCCGCGCCCCGCGCTCCGTCATCATCTCGGCCTGGGCCGTCCCGATCATGATCATCGGCCAGTTCGCGATGATCGCCATCGTCCCGGTCGCCCTCGTCCTGATCGGCACTTTGCGCGACGCCCGGCTCAAGGCGCTTCGCTGGGGCGCGATCGCCCTCACCGCGGCCTACCTCACGCCCCTGGCGCTCTGGGCGATCGGACCCGAACGCGCACAGAGCCTCTCCAAGGACATGCACCCCGTCTTCGCCGCGATCATCGTGGCCGTGGGAGTGGCGTTCGCCGTCGCTTTCCACGTCTTGCGCCGGAAGTCCCGCTGAGCACCGGCGCTGTGCCCCGCGAGTAGGTGACTACTTGCGGGGCACGCCGTCCGTGAACGAGGGGATCACGCCGTACGAGGCCTTCCGCGAGGCCCGCCGCAGAGTCGCCAGCACGGCCGGCCCCAGCACCAGGATCGCGACCGTGTTCGTGATCGCCCGCCCGGTGTCCCAGCCCGCCGTCGAGGTCAGCAGTGTGAACACGGCGAACCGGTGCAGGTTCTCCAGCAGCGGAGCGCCGGGAACGTACGAAATGTGCCCGTCGTGGTATGGCACTTCGGCGTCGGTGATGAACGGCCAGAACCACAGGTTCATCAGGAATCCGAACACATACGCGACGAAGATCCCGTAGCCCACCAACATCGCGATCTCGGCCTTGCCGGTGACGCGGCGCGGCAGCAACCCGGCGCCCATCCCGATCCACGCCGAGCACATCATCTGGAACGGCAGCCACGGTCCGACACCCGCGGTCAGCAACGCCGACGCGAACAGCGACGTACAGCCCAGCACGAAACCGAAGCCGGGGCCGAGCACCCGTCCGGCGAGCACCAGCAGGAAGAACACGGTCTCGATACCCGCGGTCCCCGCCCCCAGTGGCCGCAGCGCCGCGTTCACCGCCGAAAGGACGCCGAGCATCGCGAGGGCCTTGGAGTCCATGCCCCCTTCGGACATCTCGGCCAGCACGATGACGATCAGGATCGGCAGGATGCCGATGAACACGAACGGCGCGTCCGGGCCGTGCTGCATCGACTGCGGTTCGACGCGGACCAGCAGCGGCCACACGAACATCATCAGCCCGGCGAGCGAGGCGAGCCCGAGCACCGTCGCCGAGCGCGGGCCCAGCCGGACGGCGGGAGCGGTGTTCACCGGACCTCCTGCGGAAGCGCCGAGCGGACGTCGTCGACGGTGAGCCACGGTTCGCCGAGGATCTTGGCGACCTGTGTCGCGAACGCCGGCGAGCCACCGAGCACCTCGCCGGTCGGACCGTTCGAGACGACCTCTCCTTCCGCCATCACGACCACGCGGTGCGCGATCGTCGCGACGAATTCGACGTCGTGCGTGGCGACGACCACCGCCTTGCCTTCGGCCGTCAGCGACGCGATCATCTGCGCCAGCGCGGATTTCGCGGTGTAGTCGAGGCCTCGGGTGGGTTCGTCCAGCAGCATGATCCGCGGCGCGGCGGACAACTGCACCGCGAGCACGAGCGCGAGACGCTGTCCCTCCGACAGGTCGCGCGGATGCGAAGCGGGGTCGGTGCCTGGAGCGAGCCTGTCGAGCAGACCCCGGCAATAACCCGGTTCCGCGCCCGACTCCGCGTCGGCGGCCTCGCATTCGGCGGCGACGGTCTGCAAGTACAACAGGTCGCTCGCGGTCTGCGGCACCATGCCGACGAGGGCGCGGGCCGCGGCGCTACTCAGGGTCTTCGGGTCCTTGCCCTCGACGGCGACCTTGCCGCCCTGCCGCGGGCCGGAACCCTGCACCGCCCACAGCAGCGACGACTTGCCGGAACCGTTGCGGCCCATCATCGCCAGCACCTCACCGGCGCGCAGGGTGAGATCGACTTCCCGCACCGCGACCTTCGGCCCGTACCGTACGACGACTCCGGACGCGGTCAGCAGCTTCTCGCCCGCGGTCACGGTCCGATCCGGCGGAGTCCCCAGTGACAGCGAAGAAGCCCGGCGACGGGCGTCGCGCACCGTCATCGGCAGCGGATCCCAGCCCGCCAGCCGTCCTAATTGGACGATCGGCGGCGCGATCGGCATGTCCTTCAGCACCTCGGGCGGCGGGCCGTCCACCACTCCCCCGGTGCCGGGCAGGTAGATCATCCGGTCCGCGAACGGGATCACGCGTTCCATCCGGTGCTCCGCCATGAGCACCGTCGTGCCGAGGTCCTCCACCAGCCTGGCGAGCGTCGCCAGCACTTCCTCGGCCGCCGTCGGGTCCAGCGCGGACGTCGGTTCGTCCAGCACGAGCACCTTCGGGTGGGTGGTGAGCACCGAGCCGATCGCCACCCGCTGCTGCTGCCCACCGGACAGGGTCCGTAGCGCACGACGACGAAGTTCAGCGATACCAAGGAGATCCAGGGTTTCCTCGACGCGGCGCCGCATCACCTGCGGGTCGAGGCCGAGTTGTTCCATCCCGTACGCCAGTTCGTCCTCGACGGTGTCGGTGACGAAGCCCGCGAGCGGGTCCTGGCCGACGACACCGACCAGGTGCGCGAACTCGCGCGGCGGCCGGGACCTCGTCGTGATGCCGTCGACGGACACCGTGCCGTCCAGGTGACCGCCGGTGAAATGCGGGACGAGACCGTTGATCGTGCCGAGCAGCGTCGACTTCCCCGCCCCCGTCTGACCCGCGAAAAGCACGAGTTCGCCTTCGCCGATGGACAGCGTCACGTCGGACAGCACCGGTTCGGAGCGGCCATGGTAGGTGAAGGAGACCTGATTCAGTTCGATCATGCGTGCGCTTCTTTTTCGTGCGCTGCTTCTTCCAGCGCGGCGTGCGGGGGTTCGGGCACCGGGGTCAGGAAGGCGGGCAGCACGCCGATCAGCACCCCGAGCAACGGCCCCCACGACAGCGACGGCCAGGACAGGTCGATCAGTGACGGGTTCATGTTCATCGGGTTCACGGCGGACGTCGTGAACAGGATCGCCGCCACGCCGATCCCGCTCGCGGCCACGACGAGTTCGGGCAGCTGCCAGCGATCGGGCCGGTAGCGGGTGCGCTGGACCCGTTTGCCCGCGGACCAGAATCCGGCGAGCCCGACCAGCACTCCGGCGGTCAGCACCGGCGCGGCGAGGTATCGGGGCGTCGAACCGTCCAAAGTGGCGTAAACGCCGACGCAGACGCCGATCAAGCCGATGATCATCAGCGTGCCGGTGAGCAGCCGGGCACGCGCTTCGACCATTCCCGCACGGCCGTAGCCGCGTGAGTCCATCGACGCGGCGAGTTGCAGCGAGCGGGAAAGCGCGTCCTCCAGCACCGGGATGAGGACAGTGTGCAAGGCCTTCACCTTCTTCTTGCCCGAACCGCCCCGCAGCTTGCGAGCCCGCCGGACCCGCAGCACGCTTTCGGCGAGTTGCGGGAACACCGAAAGCGCGACGATAACCGCGGTGCCGACCTCGTACAACGCCGGCGGCATCGCCTTCAGCAGGCGTTTCGGATTCGCCAGCGCGTTGGCCGCGCCGAGGCAGATCACCATCGTGGCCAGCCGCATCCCGTCGTAAAGCCCGCCAAGCAACGATTCCGCGGACACGTCACCGAAGAGCCGGATACCGGCCGCCCATTCGGGCAGCGGGATTTCGGGCAGCCGCAGGATGATCGTGGACCCCTCGGCGCCGCCGAACACGACGCGGAAGAACACGCGGATCACCACGATGAACGCGCCGAGGTACAGGTAGAGCCGGAACGCCAGCGCCCACGGCGCTTCGGATCGCCGGGCCACGACGACGTACCCCGCGACGGCCACGATGGTCAGCAGCAGCCACGGGTTCGTCGTCCGGGTCGCGGCGACGGCGAGGCCGAGCGCCCACACCCACCAGGCGGCCGGATGCAGGTCGCGCGGCAGGAAGTAGGACGTCATCAGGCTCCCTGCGCGCGTTTCCGTCTGCGTGCCAAGAAGAATCCGGCCACACACAAGGCCAGCACGGCTCCGCCCGCGGCCCAGGGCGCCCAGTCGTTGGCGCCGGACTCGCGTTTGATCACCGCGTTGACGTCCTCCGCGTTCTCGCCGCCGGTGAACGCGACGTTCATCGACGGATCCTTCGCCTGCGGCCGCGCCGAGGCGCTCGGACGCGGCTTGGGCGGCGGCAGCGCACCGGCACTCGGGCCAGTAGCCGGGGCTTCCCCTTGCCCGGCATCGGCTTCCGCTGTCGACTGTGGACCGTCGCCCGTCTGCTGCTGCCCGCTGCCGCCTTGCGGTCGCTGCTGCCGTTCGTCCGGGTCGTCGGTGACGGGTTTGGCTTCCTCACGTGGCACACAAGGCTGGCTCTCGGTTCCCGGGCGCACGGCGGAGACCCGCGGGATCGGGTTGGACTCCGCGGTGGCGTTCAGCGAGAACGACCAGCCTTCGAAACCACCGGGGGTGAAGTCGCGGTTCTTGACGCCCCACTGGCTGTAGTCCCACGCGCAGTTGTTCGAGGCGTGCCAGTACGACCAGTAGGCCTGCGCCGGCGGCGTGTCGATGCACAGCTCGCGGTACTTCTCACGACCGGCGATCGGGACGTTCTCGGCGGCCGACGGGCGGTTCTCGACCCGGCAGATGAACGCCTCGCCCCATCGCTGCGCGCCCGCGATCTGGAAACCCGCGCCCTTGAGCGCGTCCAGCCCGGTGCCGCGGGTGGGCTGGGGATTGCAGCGCACGATGGTCGTGCCGCCGAGTTGCTGGAAGTCGACGACCACGGTCACCCCGGTGGCGTCTCTGCAGAAACCCGGATATCCCTTGCTCTGGTCGACCGCGTGGGCGGCGGGCGCCGTGGCGGCGATCAGGAAGATCGCCGCCACCACCCCGAAGACCCTCCTCATTGGACAGTGCGAGCCGGGTTGGTCGGCGTGACACCGGGCGGCGGGTTGGTCGTGGCCGACTTGTTCAGCGAGAACGACCAGCCCTCGAAACCGCCGGGGACGACGTTGCGGTTGAGCGCGCCATGGCTGCTGTAGGTCCAGGTGGACCCGGAACCGTCGGCGTACCAGTAACCCCAGTACGCGCCGGCGGGCGGGGTGTTGACGCACGGTTCCTTGTAGTTCGGGTTGCTCGACAGCGGGATGGTCTCCGTCGCGGACGGACGGCCTTCCAGGCGGCACACGAAACCGAGCCCCCAGCGGGCGGTACCGGCGACGGCGATCCCGGCGTCCTGCAACGCCTTGATTCCGGTGCGGTCGGTGCCGGGATTCGCGTTGGGCGAGCACCGGGTGATCGTCGGCGCGGCGGTGCCGCCGTTGCCGTCCAATTCCTGGAAGTCAACCACGACGGTGACGCCGGTGAGGGCGTCGTTGCCGGTGCAGATCCCGTTGTACCCCGCGGCTTGTGCGGGCGCGGCCACGGCGGTGGCGAGTCCGGTCAGTCCGATGAGGACGGACGTGACGGCGAGCAGTCTTCTCATGGTGTTGCCCCCTTGGTTTTGATGAAACGGCGAAGCAGGAAGATGAGCACGATCGCGGCGGCCAGCAGGAGCACCGCGATGCCGACGAGTCCCCAGGTCATCCACGTCGGCTGAGTGGACTGGGCGGCGGCCTGCAACTGGGTGCCGGAAACGGCGTTCGCGGCGCCTGCCTCCGAGAGCGGCAGCCGGATCGCGGGCGACAGCGGCGAATCCGCGGCGGTGAGCCAGGAGCGCCCCGCGACACCTTGCGCGGCGGCCAAACTGGTCGGGAAGTCGGTCTTCCCGTCACTCGCCACGACGGATCCCTTGGCGAAGCCGCCATCGGCCTGCACCAGCTTGCCCAGCGACCGTGCGGTGCCGCTCGCGTCGAGGCCCGCGATCTGCCGTGCGGCCGCGACGGAGGCGCTGAGCGCGACGTCCGGCTCACCGGCTTCCCCGGTCACCATGCCCGTGCCGGTCGGCCGGACGCCGAGGGCGCCCACCGCGGAGACGAACGCCGACACGCGCCGCTCGGACCAGCCGTCCGGTCGTTTGGTCGACGGCGCCGCGTCGGTGACCGGCCGGACCGCCAGCGCGGTGACCGCGGCGGCCGTCGCACCGAGATCGCCGGAGCCGCATTCCGCGGTGTCGAGGTGCTTCGGGAAAGTGCCGTCGGCGCATTGGCGCGAGAGCAGCAGTTCGACCGCGGCGCCGGGATCGGCGGCGGTGGCGAGCAGCGCCCAAGCGTGCCTCTCGACCGTCTCGTCGGCGTCGGCGAAGGAACCGGTGTCAGTGAACTTTCCGTCCTCGCCCCGGAGTTTCACCAGATCGGCGCGCATTTGACCGGCGACGTCCGCCTTCGCGAACTCGGCGACGAGCACGAGTTTGGCGAGCGGTTCGGCGTAGGCCGCCCCGCTCTGTTCATACGGCGCACCGTGGGCGTAGGCCTGCACGGCTTCCGGTGTGAGCAGGAACTTCGACGCGCGAGCGACCGTGTCCGGCTGCTCGTCCAGCGCCCGCAATGCCAGCACGAGATCCGCAGTGGCGTCGTAGTCGACGTAGGTCTTGCCGTCCTCGGTGACCTCGACGTGGTCACCGCCGACGAGCCGGTTCGTCAGGTACGTGCCCAGCCGGGAGGCCGGGGTCGCCGTTTCCGGGATCGCGACGGGAGTCGAAATCGCCGCGGGCGGCGGAACCCGTGCACCCGAGGACGCCCTCGGAGTGACGGCCTTCTTGGGCTTCGGCATGGTGGTCTTCGGCGCGGTGGTCTTCGGCGCGGGCTTGTTCGCCTCGGGTTTGGCCGCGGGCGGGGTGTCCGTGACGGTGACCGTGCTCGGCGCTGGTGAGCTGGGGGCGAGAGACGAGGACGTTCCCGGCGTCGGCGTCACCGACGTCGTGGTGGTCGAAGTCGTGGTCGTCGTGGTGGTAGTCGTCGTCGTAGTGGTCGTGGTGGTGCTGGTCGGCGCCGGGTCGCTCGTGGTCGAGGTGGGCGTGCTCGTGTCGGACGTGGTGGACGTCGGCGGCGCCGCCCCCTTCGCGAGCGAGTAGAACCCGATCTGGGACAGCCCGAGTGAACCCTGGGCGCCGGCACGGATCCAGGTGTCGAGCCCGCTGATGCCGTTGGTGCGCGCGGCGACGTAGGAATCCGGGTTGTAGGCGATCGCGCCGAGGTCGCCGGCGAGCCTGTTGCCGGAGTCGGCCGCGGCGTTCGCCTGCGCGGATTTGAGGAACCGCACGCCCTTGTCCACCGCCGCGTCGGCGCCACCGGCGTCGGCGAGGGCCTGGACGATCAGCCCGGTGCTGTTGCTGTTCGGGGCTTCGGTGCCGACACCACCGCCCCAGCCACCGCCGGGAGTCTGGTTCGCGATCAGCCAGGAAACCGTCCTGGCGATCGGCCCGTCGAGTCCCGCGGCGCCCGCCTTCCGCGCGGCCAGCATCGCCGACAGCGCGAGACCGGTGGCGTCGCCGTCCGAGGGAGACAGGTCGAACGGCCTGCCCTCGTCGCAGGTCGAGACCTTGTAACCGGTCGGCGTGACGTGGTCACCGGTCTCGGTCGTCTTGACGTAGCCGAAGAAGATGCGGAAATAGCCCTCGGAACACTGCTGCGTCACCATCTTGTCGATGGCGAGCCGATCGTTCTCCCCCACCGCGGCGAGCCCGATCACGCCGAGCGCCTGCCCGAACATGTTCGCGTTGTTGGGCACGGAATCGGCGAGTTCGGGATCCTTCGAGTAGTCGCTGACCCGGCCGATGTCGGGGCCCTTGCGCATGATCGCGCCCTTGGTCTCGGCGACCATGTCGTATCCGTCGAAGTTCCGGGGATTCCGGCCGGAGACCTCGGCGGCGACCAGGGTCTTGGCCGCGGCACCGCCGACGATGACCTTGTCGTATCCAGCGCCGGGTACGAGGCCGTCCCAGGTGAAGTAGTCGGTGGCGTGGCCATGGTCGTCGAGGAACTTCACGATCGGCTCGGCGCTCTTGCCCTCGCCCGAGGCGTACATCGAGAACAGCGCGTCGATCATCAGGCCGTGGTCGGGCAGTGCGCCGCCGTTGGGGTTCTCGAACGTGCCGTCCGGCTTCAGCTTGGTCGCGAGCCAGCGGGAGTTCGCCTGCGCCGCGTCGCGGTCGCCCGCGGCCGTCGCCGTGCCGGTGAGCAGTGCGGCGACCACGCCGACACTGATGGCGAACGCCGATGCGGCCAGATACCCGCGACGCATGACTCCTCCTTGCGGCCGTGGCGGAGGACAGGCGCGGGGCGCCGCGGTCACCCCTGTTTATCGCGACAGTGGTTCGTTCATCCACCCGTGCGGCATCCCGGCTCGCCCTGGTCAAAGGGCCCACGGTTGCGCGACAGCGCCGGATTTCGACCGGCTTCCCCGTCACGGGCGGCGGTGTTCAGTTGTCGAGCCCGCCGAGGTTAACACCCGATTACCCGCGGCAGGCACCGCTGACCAGGTCGGTTGCCAGGATCACATCGATACTCGCGCCCGGCGGTACCCCGGCGCTTGACCGGGATGAGACTCTTCGGGTCGTCCACTTGGAAAGGGTTCTCATGAGACGTTTGGTCCTCGCTGTCACCATGCTGTGCGGCATCGGACTGGTCGCCGCTCCGGCGGCGACCGCTGCCACCTCGAACAAGGCGGACGCCGCCGCGGGCTGGCTCGCCAGGCAGATGGTCGACGGGGAAAGGTTCGAGGCCGACTTCGGCGGCCAGAAGTTCCCCGACCAGGGTTTGACGATCGACGCGATCTTCGCGTTCGCCGCGGCCGGGGTGTCGGACACGAACGCGGGCAAGGCGATCACCTGGCTGGCGAAGCCGGAGATCACCACGGGTTACGTCGGCGGCGGCACCGAGGCCTACGCGGGCGCGCACGCCAAACTGCTGCTGGCCGCGCAGGTCCGTGGCAAGAACCCGGCGTCGTTCGGCGGTGTCGACCTGAAGGCGGGACTGCTCTCGCTACTCGCGCCGTCCGGCCGGTTCTCCGACCGGTCCGAGTTCGGCGACTACTCCAACGCCTTCAGCCAGTCGCTCGCCCTGCTGGCGCTGGACCGCACTCCCGCGGGCGCCCCCGCGTCGGCCGTGACGTTCCTCGCGGGCACCCAATGCGCGGACGGCGGTTTCCCGCTGAACTTCGGCGAAGCGACGTGCACGAGCGACGTCGACTCGACCGCGACGGTCGTGCAAGCCTTGCGCGCCACCGGTGACGCGGTGAACGCCGGTGAGGGCACTTCCTGGCTGGTCACCAAGCAGCACGCGAACGGCGGCTTCGGCGTTGGCGCGAACGCCCCGAACTCCAACAGCACCGGCCTCGCCGCGGAAGCGCTCGCCGGTCACCGTCCCGCCGCCGCGGTCAAGGCGCGGGAATTCCTGCGGTCGATGCAGACCGGCTGCGCCGGTGCCGTGGCGGACCGCGGCGCGATCGCCTACGACGCCACCGGCCTGAACCCGGCGACCGCCCCGCGCGCGACCGCGCAGGCGATCCTCGGCCTGACAAGGGTTCCGCTGAGCGACCTGCACGGCGGTGGCCGTCCGCAGGCCCCGGTGCTCGCCTGCCCGTGACGTCACCTCGCTGGGGCGGGACCCGCGGTCCGTGAAGGACTCCTTGAGGGACCCAAAGTCCCTCAAGGAGTCCTTCACGGACCTGGAACGCCACCATCGGCCCCAACGCGAAGGCCCCCTTCCTTTCGCTAGGCGCAAGGAAGGGGGCCTTCATGTACTTCAGACGACAAGGGCGCCGGCACCGAGAGGATCGGGTCGGTCCTGAGTGGCGATTCGTGTTAGGGCCGATCGTGTCTTAGGTACCTACTGGGTTTTGGGTGCGATCGATCGCAGGTTCGGTCCGTGACGTCCGGCGGCTGTGTCGCGAAAGCCACTTTCGGGACGTCTGATGTCCCGAAAGTGGCTTTCGCGACACGGGGGCGGACTGGTGTTGGCTTTACGGCGGCCCGGGCCAGTGGGTCGTGAGTGGCGATTCGGGTTGGGAACCGTCCTTACCACTCACGAGCCATGGTGTTATGAGGCGCGGAGCGGCTCGATGGTTTTCGCCAGCTCGTCGAGGTGCTCCAGGGTCTCGGCCTCGGGCAGCGTCGGCAGCATGAGGGAGACCTCGTCGACCCCGGCGTCGGCGAGTCGCCTCAGCAAGTCGGGATCGGCCGGGGCGCCGAACACGCTGATCCGGACGTCTTCGCGACCTTGGTCGGCGAGCCAGGACCGGACCCGGCGCAACTCCTCCGGCGGTGTCACGAAATGCGGCAGCCACCCGTCGGCGTGCTCGGCGAGCCGTTTGAGCCCGGCCGGGCCCTGACCGGCGACGTAGATCGGCGGATGCGGCTTCCGCGTCGGCTTCGGCCAGGAGTAGACCGGGTCGAAGTCGATGTGCTTTCCGTGGAACTCGGCCTCGTCCTTGGTCCAGATCTCTTTGAGCGCTTGGAGTTGCTCGGTCAGCAATGCGCCTCGGGTGCGCGGGTCGACGCCGTGGTTGCGCATCTCTTCGATGTTCCAGCCCGCCCCGACGCCGAAGATCACCCGTCCCTCGGAGAGCAGGTCGAGACTGGCGATCTCCTTGGCCGTGTAGAGCACGTCACGCTGGATCATCAGGGCGACCGCCGTGCCCAGCTTGAGATTCGACGTGACCGCCGCGACGGCGGCGAGCGCCACGAAGGGGTCGAAGTTGCGCAGGGCGCCTCGCGGCAGCTCACCGCCGGGGTACGGGGACTCCCTGCTCACCGGGATGTGGGAGTGTTCGGGGAGGTAGAGGGAGTCGAACCCCTTCTCCTCGATGGCCGCCCCGAGCACGTGGGGCCGGATTCCTTCGTCGGTCACTGCCGTCGCGATACCGAAGTCCATACCGTGCAACGACTCCCCGCGTGGCCCGGGTATTCCCACCGCAATTCGGCACCTCATTGCACGCGGGTCCCGCGGTCGGTGTTCCCAATGTCGCATTGGAGACGCTCAGTGTCTCCAATGCGACATTGGGGACGTCAGCCACACAGCCAGCCGAGAGAGTCGCACCCACCCACCGCAACTAGGGGACTAATTGCGGGGGTCGGTCACTCCCCGGCGGCGACGCGGCGCGCGAGTTCCACGCGTGACCGGACCCCCAGTGCGGTGAAGATGTTCCGCAGGTGGTGGTCCACGGTCCGGTGGCTGATCACCAGCCGCCGCGCGATCTCCTTGTTCGTCTCTCCCGCCGCCACCAGCCGCGTGATCGCGTCCTGCTGCGGGGTGAGCCCGGCGAGGGACCGGTGTGGCGCGTCGACGGTCTCGCCGGTCGCGCGGAGCCCGGCGCGGGCCCGGTCGGCGAACCGGGTCGCGCCGACGTTTTCGAAGCCGCGCAAGGCATCGCGGAACTGGTCGCGTGCGTCCCTGGCCCGCCGGTGCCGTCGCAGCAGGGTGGCGTAGGCGAACCGGGTCCTGGCGAGTTCCACCGCACCGCCCGCGCGCCGGTGTGCCTCGATGGCCAGCCGGAAGTGCCGCTCGGCCACCACCGGATCCGGCGCGGTCAGCGCGTGACAGCGATGGCTGAGTGCGAGCCAGCACGGTTCGGCCCCCGCCAGGGTCCAGCGGTCGAACACCTCCAGCGCCGTCCGCGCGCGCTCGGGCTTGCCGGAATGCACCGCGGCCTCGACCAGTTGCGGCGTGGCGAGCACGCGGATCACCGGCTGGTCGCCGGAAACACCCGACGCGAGATCTTCGAGCCTGCTCAGGGCGTCGTCCGGCCGGTCTTCGGCAAGGTCGAGGCAGGCGTTGGCCCACGCCGCGACAGCCGCGGGCCTGCCGAGGCCGCGTTCGGCGATCCCCTCGGTCGCTTCGTCCAGTTCCGGGACGCGGTCCCCGAGGAGCGCGGCGGCGAGCCCGAGCAGCGTCAGGTGTTCCATCCGCAGGTTTTGGGGCGCGCGCAAACCGTCGCGGGACGCCGCCCGCGCACACGGGATCCGGTCGAGCGCGATCGCCGAGAGCGAGAGGTAGATCAACGCCCACGGCAGCTCCGCGTGCCGCCTGCCGAGCCGCGCGCGGCTCACGGCCGCGGCCGCGTACTCGTGGGCCCGCTCGGCGTGCCCACGAGCGAAGGCCGCTTCGGCGGCCCAGACGGCTCCGGCGACGTCGGCGCCGGACATCCCCCGACGGACGGCGTCGTCCAGTGGCAGGTCGGCGTCGTCGTGACGTCCGGCGTAAACCGAGGTCATACCGCGGAAATGCGCGAAGGCGAGGCCGTCTCCGGCGGGGATCGTCCGTGCCAGGGCCCGGTATCCACCGAGGTCACCGCCGAGCCGCCGCGCCTCGCCCGCCAGCAGGAGCGCGGCCGCGGGATCGGCCAGCAGTTCCGCCGCCGTGCCGAGTTCGTGGGTGGCGACCGCCGGATCGCCGTCGCGCAGTTCGATCTCGCCGTGCAGCAACGCCACCGCGCCCGGTTCGGCGTCGACCCGCGACAGCAGCAGCCGCGCCCATCCAGGCCTGCCCGCCTGCCAAGCCGCGTCGGCCGCGGCCAGCAACCGTTCCGCCCGCACCGAACGGTCGGTGGTCAAGACGGCGGCACGTTCGAGCTGCCGCGCCGAGGCCGCGTGATCCGCCGCGGGCGCCGCGACGAGGGCATCGGCCAGCGGCTCGGACGGCGCGGCGGTCGCCATCGCGCGGTGCCAGAGCACGTCCGGCCCCTCCCCCGCGGCGGCCAGATACTCGTGCGCCGCCCGGCGATCCGCCGGTGACGCCGCCGCGTACCAGGTCGCCTTGCCCGCCGAAATGTCCATACAGGTGACGAGAAAACGCAGACGCTCGGCGGGCGGCATCGCGTCGAGCCTCGCCGTGTACCCGGGCAACCGCTCCCGCAGGACCGGCGACACCGGTTCCCTGCCCGCCGCCTGCGCGGGAGTCAGCGAGGCGGCCAGCGCGACCAGATCGGCCGGATTACCGCCACCGAGTTCGACCAGCTGCGGCCGCACGCCGGCGGGCACACCGCGGTCCCGCAACACCAGGTCAGCGGCGGAATCGGTCAGCGGCGTCAGCTCGACGGTCTCGAACTCGTCGGACCCTGATCGCGACACGAGCACCATCCCGACCGGCGCCCCGGCCAGCCTCCGGGCCGCGAAACCCAGTGCCGACAGGGATTCCGGGTCGACCCACTGCGCGTCGTCGACCCAGCAGATCGTCGGTACCGAAACGGCGCTGAGCCGATCGCGCGCCGCCACACCACCGGACACCGGGGCGCCGAACAACCGATGCAGCGCGCCATACGGCAACGCGCGTTCGGCCCGCAGACCCCGCACCCCGACGAGGCGGACACCGAGCGTGGCGCGCAGAGCGGTGAGCAAGGCCGACTTGCCCAGCCCTTCCGCCCCGCGGACCAAGACGGCGTGCCCGGCGACCGACCGCAGCCCGCCGAAGAGGTCGTCCCTGCCCCGCAACGGGTACACGACGTCCCGGACAGGCATCGGCGCCTCCTCGAATCCCTTCGATGAAACACCAGGCGCAAGTGTTTCACAAGGTCCGGCTGGGCACCCGCCCCTCCACCAGCGCTCCGAGCAGCGTCGACGCCGCGTCGAGGTCGGGTGTCCGCGACGCGAGGACGTCCGAATACAGGAACGCCTCCCCCAAGCGGACGATCGCATAGCAGAGGCTGTCCAGGCCGACCGCGGGCACGAATCCGCCGTCGTCGACGTCGCGGCGCAGCAACTCGACATGCGCCGCGATGACCCTCGGCTGGACGCGTCCGTCGGGGTCGGTGAGCAGCCGGATCGCCAGCACCGGCTCGTCGTCGAGGAAGCGGCGGAACCCGGCGCTCGCCGCGAGCACGGAGCGGTACTCGCGCATGATCGCGAGACAGCGCAGTTCACCGGCCGCGTTGCGCACCACGTCGCCCTCTTCGCGCTCCCAGGTGCGCACGGCGGCCGTCAGGGTGCGCTCGGACAGGTAATAGAGGGCATCACCGAGCAGGTCTTCCCGGTTTCCGGCGCGGCGGAACAGGGTGCTGCGGGAGATGCCCAGATCCTGGGCGAAGGCGGAGGTGTCGACGCGGACGCCGCGATCGATCCACCGCGCGGCGGTGCGGACTATGTCCTCGGCTGAGGGATTCACGATCGCCGATCGTACGGGCGACCGGCCCGGCGAGTGCGGCCGCGGACGAAGACTGGCGATTTCGCCGATGCAGTCCCTCGCGTCCGTTTGCCACAGTCCATCACCACGGACTGTGTTCAACGGCGAACGGAGAGGGCACCATGCGTAGTACGACCCGGATCCTTTGTGGACTGGCGGCCGTCGCGGCACTCGCTATCGCTCCAACGGCCTACGCCGCCGAGAACCCGTACGAACGAGGCCCGGATCCGACCGAGAGCAGCATCGAGGCCTCCCGTGGCTCGTTCGCGGTCTCGGAGACGTCGGTGTCGCGGGTGTCCGTCACCGGTTTCGGCGGCGGCACCATCTACTACCCGACCAGCACTTCGCAAGGCACCTTCGGCGCGGTCGCCATCTCACCGGGCTACACCGCGACCCAGTCGAGCATCGCGTGGATCGGCCCGCGGCTGGCGTCGCAAGGCTTCGTGGTGATCACCATCGACACCAACACGATCTACGACCAGCCCGCCAGCCGCGGTGACCAGCTGCTGGCCGCGTTGGACTACCTGACCCAGCGCAGCACCGTGCGTTCTCGCATCGACACCTCGCGCCTCGCGGTGGCCGGCCACTCGATGGGTGGCGGCGGCTCGCTCGAAGCGGCACAGGACCGGCCGTCGCTGCAAGCCGCGGTGCCGCTCGCGCCGTGGAACACGCAGAAGTCGTGGTCGTCGCTGCGGGTGCCGACGTTCGTCATCGGCGGCGAATCCGACGCTGTCGCGCCGGTCGCTTCGCACTCGATCCCGTTCTACACCAGCATTCCCGCCTCGGCGGAGAAGGCGTACATGGAACTGGACAACGCGAGCCACTTCTTCCCGAACACGGCGAACACGACTATGGCCAAGTACACGATCTCGTGGCTGAAGCGGTTCGTGGACAACGACACCCGCTTCGAGCAGTTCCTCTGCCCCGCCCCGGACGACCGCGCGATCAGCGACTACCGGGACACCTGCCCGCACGCGTGAGCGCCTCGGGTCCCGGCGCGCCCGCGCCGGGACCCCCTTTCGCCGTTAGGAGTTCTTGCGTGACCCTGTCGACCTTCGAGATGTCCGGCGTTTCGGTGACCTTCGGTGGTCTCGTCGCGCTGTCCGACGTCTCCCTGACCGTCGCCCCGGGCCAGGTGCTCGGGGTGATCGGCCCGAACGGGGCCGGCAAGACCACGCTCTTCAACGTGGCGTGCGGTTTCATCCGGCCGGACACCGGCACGCTGACCTGGCGCGACACCGAACTGCGGCGGCTGCGCCCGCATCATCTCGCCGGCCTCGGCATCACCCGCGGGCTTCAGGAACTCGGTCTCTTCGACCGGATGACGGTGCTGGACAACGTCCTGGTGGGCGCCGACAGGCACGCGCGAGCCGGCTTCTGGTCGTCACTGCTTGGCCGGACCCGGGACGAGAAAACCCTGGCGGAGCGGGCGATGGCGCAGCTGAAAGAGTTCGACCTCGCCGACGTCGCCCATCGTTATCCCGCCAGTCTTCCTTACCCCGTCCGGAAACGCGTCGCGCTCGCGCGGGCGCTGGTCAGCGAAACGGATCTGCTGCTGCTCGACGAACCGGCGGGAGGCCTGTCGTCGGCCGAGATCGGCGAACTCGGCGAACTGGTCCGAGGCCTGACCGAACGCATGTCGGTGATGCTCGTGGAACATCACATGGATCTGGTGATGAGCGTATGCGACCAGATCGTGGTGCTGGACTTCGGCAAGGTGATCGCCCGCGGTACACCGGACGAGATCCGCGCGGACCCGGCGGTGCAGGCGGCTTACCTCGGCGAGGAGGTGGCCGGTGCTGATCGTCGATAGCCTCTCGGCGAGCTACGGCCCGGTCAAGGCACTCGATTCCGTGAGCCTGTCCGTCGCCGAAGGCGAGATCACCGCCGTCCTCGGCGCGAACGGCGCGGGCAAGACCACCTTGCTGCGCACCATCTCCGGACTCGTCCGGCCGACGAGCGGCAGCGTTTCCCTCGGCGGCAGGGACATCACCAGAGTGTCCACAGAGGACCTTCCCGCGCTCGGCCTCGCCCATGTTCCCGAGGGCCGTGGCGTGCTGGCCGAACTGACGGTCGAGGAGAATCTGCGGCTGGGCGCGCTCGGATCCGGCAGCCGCGCGACCTCCCGTCAGCTACGCCGGATCTACGACCTGTTCCCGGTGCTCGCCGAACGCAAAAGCGGTCTCGCACACGTACTTTCCGGTGGAGAACGGCAGATGCTGGTGATCGGCCGCGCGCTGCTGTCCCGGCCGAAAGTGCTGCTGCTGGACGAGCCGTCGCTGGGTCTCGCCCCGCGGATCGTGGCGCAGATCTTCGACCTGCTGCGCGGTCTCGTCCGCGACGACGGGCTGGCCGTCGTGCTGGTCGAGCAGAACGCGCGCAGCGCGCTGTCCATCGCCGACCACGGCGTCGTGCTCAATCTCGGCGAGGTCGTCGTCCGGCGGGAAGCGGCGGCACTGGTCGCGGACGACGGACTTCGGCACGCCTACCTCGGATTCTGAAAGGAGCCTCGTGCAGCAACTGCTGACCACCGCGCTCACCGGGCTGACTCTCGGCGTAGTCTACGCCGCGTTCGCACTGGCGCTGGTGCTGATCTGGCGGGCGACGCGGATCGTGAACTTCGCGCAGGCGCCGATGGCGATGATCACCACGTACATCGCGCTGGTGCTGATCGACGCGGGCTGGTCGTACTGGCTCGGTTTCGCCGTCGCCCTGCTTTCGGGCCTGGTGCTCGGCGCGCTGGTGGAACGGTTCGTGGTCCGGTTCGTCTCCGGCAAGGCCGAGATCAACGCCGTGATCCTCACCCTCGGGCTGTTCATCGTGCTGCACGCGCTGGCGGCACTGGTGTTCGGCTCGCGGTACCGGTCGTTTCCCGCGCCGTTCGGCCTCACCGGCTTCCAGGTCGGTGGCACGACGATCGCGCTGACCGGGTTCGGCGTGTTCACCATCGTCGCGGTCGGCGTGGTGCTGACCGGGCTCGTGTTGTTGTTCCGCGGCACCGATCTCGGCCTGCGGATGCGGGCCGCGGCCTTCGACCAGGAAGTGGCGCGACTGCTGGGAGTGCGGGTCGGGCGGATGCTCACACTCGGCTGGGCGCTGGCCGCTCTCGCCGGTTCGCTCTCAGGGCTGCTGATCGCGGGCGGCGGTCTCGTCCATCCGTCCTATATGGACGGTGTGGTCGTGTACGGATTCGTCGCCGCGGTGCTCGGCGGGCTGGACAGCCCGGTGGGCGCGGTCGTCGGCGGCGTCGTGCTGGGCCTGTCGCTGAGCCTGGTCAGCGGGTACGTCGGCTCGGAACTGGTGCCGCTCGCCGCGCTGGCGATCCTCATGGTGGTGCTGCTGCTCAAACCCGGCGGGCTGTTCGCAAATGTCCGTGAGCGGAGGGTCTGACGTGCTGCGCAGACATCTGCTGTTCGCCCTCGCCGCGCTGGTCGTCGTCGTACTCGTGCTCGAGAACACCGGCCCGTTCCTCAACGCGCAGTTCACCGCGATGGCGTACTTCGCCATCGCGGCGGGCGGCCTGACCGTCCTAACGGGACTCAATGGTCAACTGTCCCTCGACCACGGCGCGCTCATGGCTGTCGGCGCGTACTCGACGGCGTTGCTGCTGAAGTCGGCGGATGCCTTGCCGTTAACCGTGATCTTGCTGCTGGCAGTAGTGATCACGCTGGCCGTCGGAGCGCTCGTGGGTATCGCCGCGGCCCGGCTGCACGGGCCGTACCTCGCCGGTGCGACACTCGCGCTCGCCGTCGCCGTACCCGGGATCCCGTTGTTCTTCGGCGAATCACTCGGCGGCGAGCAAGGCCTCGCCGTCCGCATGCCGGAAATCCCCGGCTGGCTCGCGGACGCCGCGTACTTCGTCACCGGCCAGGACCTCACGCCGATCCGTTACCTCGCCTACATTTCCTGGCTCGCCGTGCTCATCGTGTTCGTGCTGCTGGCGAACCTCTCCGGAAGCCGCGTCGGCCGCAACTGGCGGGCGGTGCGCGACGGCGACGTGGCCGCCGAACTCGCCGGGATCGACCTCGGCCGCACGCGGGTGCAGGCTTTCGTTGTCAGCGCCGGATGCGCGGGGCTCGCCGGGGCGCTGATGGCGTTGTCCGCGCGGCTCGCGGCGCCGAGCGGGTTCGCGCTGACGTTGTCGCTGCTGCTGGTGTCCGCGGTGGTGCTCGGGGGTTTGGGGAGCCTCGTCGGCGCGCTCGCGGGGGCGGCGCTCCTGACATTCCTGCCGCCGCTGGTGACCGGCGCGGGAACGGACCTCGGGCTGTCCGACGTCCAGGCCGCGCATCTGGCGCCGTTGATCTACGGCCTGGTCACCGTCCTGATCGTGCTGCTCGCACCGGCCGGACTGGCAGGCGGGCTGCGGAAACTCATCCACCGGAGGAAAACCTCATGAAACGCTGGACCAAGATCGTGGCCCTCTTCCTGGCCGTCACGGTCACCGCCGCCTGCGGCGCGGGCGGCAGACCCGAGGGCGAGGAGAAGGGCTCGGCCGTCGGCGTCACCGACACCACCGTCAAGATCGGGGCGCACTTCCCGCTCACCGGTGTCGCCGCGCCCGGCTACAGCGAGATCCCCAGCGGCCACCAGGCCTACTACGACTACGTGAACGCGAACGGTGGGATCAACGGCCGCAAGATCGAGTTCGTGGTGAAGGACGACGGGTACAACCCGACGAACACCAGCGCGGTCACCAACGAACTGGTACTCAAGGAAGAGATCTTCGCGATGGTCGGCGGTCTCGGCACGCCGACGCACAGCGCCGTCGTCGACTTCCTGAACAACTCGAAGGTGCCGGACCTGTTCGTGTCGTCGGGATCGCTGCGCTGGGGCGACGATCCGAAGAAGGCACCGTTCACCTTCGGCTGGCAACCGGACTACGAGATCGAAGGCAAGATCATCGGCGACTGGGTGCGGAAGAACCTGCCGAACGCCAAGGTCGGCCTGTTCGTGCAGGACGACGACTTCGGCCGCGACGGCGAGAAGGGCGCGCGCCGCTTCCTGGACAAGCAGATCGTCGAGGTCGCGAAATACTCGCCGGGCAACACCGACATCGCGCCGCAGATCGCGAAACTCAAGGCCGCGGGCGTGGATCTGGTGCTGGGCTTCAATGTTCCCTCCTACACCGCGCTTTCGCAGCTGGCGTCGCTCAAGATCGGTTTCAAGCCGAAGTGGTTCTACAGCAGCGTCGGTTCCGACCCGGCGCTCGTCGGCTCGCTGCTCGCCCGGTTCTCCGAAGGCAAGGTGACCAACGGCGCGTCGCTCATCGACGGCGTCCTCACCACGGAGTACCTGCCGGGCGTCGACGCTCCGGACAACGCGTGGACGAAGCTGTGGCAGAACATCTGGAAGGCGCACGGCAAGGGCGGCGACCTGACGAACTACCGGATCTACGGGATGGCGCAGGCGTACACGTTCGTCCAGGCCCTGCAAGCGGCCGGACGGGACCTGACCAGGGAGCGTGTCGTCGAGGTGATCCAGCAGTCCGGCAAGACGTTCGAGGGCCCTGGCCTGGCGCCGTTCCGCTACACCGCGGACAGCCATATGGGAATCTCCGGCATGTCGGTGGTCGAACTCAACGGCGGCGTCGGCAAGGACCTGACGCCGGTCCTGGTGACCGACATCGGCGACGCGCCCATCGAGGCGAACGACTCCGCGGCCAACGACGCGCCGCCGTCGAACGGCATTCCGGGAGCGGGCAAGTGAGGACGTAGGGACCAAGCCGTTCGACAGGTGCCGACAGCGTCGACGGTGTTGACACCGCCTGACCGCCCTGCCATCCTCCCTAACAACTGTTAGGGAGGATGCAACGATGCATCACTTTCGTCGTTCCCTGCTTACCGTCACTGTCATGATCACGGCCGAGTTCACCGGGCCGTCGTGCGGACTGTGCGACGATCCTGCCTTCAGCGATGTCCGCCGCAACGACAAGGCCGACCTTGTCCAGTGAAAGGAAACCAAAGACTTCCGGCGCTGATGTTCGCGACTTCACCGCGCTGACCCGAGTCCGGGCGGGCACACCATGCCTTCCCCCCGGCAGCGGTGAAGGCACGGAACTGCGAATCCTGCTGGAGTCGCTGGGCCTGTTCGCACACCATGGCTACCCGGCCATCAGCGTGCGGCAGATCGCCGGCGCGGTGGGTATCAAAGCACCTAGCCTGTATGAGCACTTCCGCGCCAAGGAGGATATCCTGGCGCGGCTGGTCCTCATTGGACACCGCGCCTTGTGCACGGCGTTCGAGCGCACAATCGGCAGTTGCGAGGCTGATCCGGTCACGCAGGTGCGGGAACTGGTTCGAACGCACGTGCTCAGTCACGTCACCTACCCACTGCTGGCCATTGTCACCAACGACGAACTGCACCACCTGACGCCGGAGCGAGCGACGACAGCGCTGGAAATCCGCGAACGCACCGAACGAATCGCCGCCGAGGCGGTCAGGCGCGGTGTCGAACAGGGGTGCTTCGAGAGTTCCGGTCTCGTCGTCACCATGGCTGCGATCGCGAGCATGGGCGTGCGCGCACCGTACTGGTTCGTGCCCGCACCTGATTACGGGCCCGGTGATCTCGCTGACTCCTATGCCGAGCTCGCTGTGCGGATGCTCCTTCGGCGATCGCCTCGGGGCCTCTAGTTCGGTGCTGTGTCCAGCCACGCGGGGAGGCCTCGGTCGTTGCCCCGGAGGTGGATTGTGAGGTGCGCGTTGAGAACGGTAGTGGGATCACCCCGCGTGATGACCAGTTATGTCGGCAGACGTGCGGACGCGGCCGAGGTGCGGTCGGTACTGGGATCGGCGAGCCTGGTCACGTTGACCGGTACCGGCGGGGTGGGCAAGACCAGGTTGGCGGCGGACGTCGCCACCACCGCGGTGTCCGGTTTCGCCGATGGCGCCATCTTCGTGGAGTTGGCGGAACTTCGGGACGCGGGCCTGCTGCCCAACCTGGTCGCCGACCGGCTCGGCCTGCGGGTGCAGGACCAAGAGGGCGGGGCGATCACCCGCGGTGTGCTCGACTACCTGCGGGACCGCGCGATGTTGGTGGTGCTGGACAACTGCGAGCACCTGCTCGAAGCGTGCGCCGAATTCGCCGCGGCGACGCTCGCGCACTGCCCGCGGGTGAAGGTGCTGGCGACCGGACGTCAGTCGCTGAGGATAGCCGGGGAACAGGTGATGCGAGTGACGCCACTTCGGCTCCCCGACGAAGGCGCCAGGTACTCGCTGGAGAAGTTGCTGGACTTCGACGGCATACGGCTGTTCGTGGACCGCGCGTCCGCCGTCGTGCCCTCGTTTCGGCTCACTGAGGAGAACTCAGCCGACGTAATTCGCGTCTGCCGCGGGCTCGATGGCCTTCCGCTGGCGATCGAACTCGCCGCTGCCAGGATCCGGTTGCTGTCGCCTCGGCAGCTCGCCGACAAACTGGGCAGCCGTTTAGCGCTGCTGACCGCTGCTCCGCGCACGGCCCCGGACCGGCAGCGGACCCTGCGCGCCACCATCGACTGGAGCTACCACTCGTGTTCGGCGGCAGAACGGTCGGTGTGGGCACGGGCCGCGGTGTTCGCCGGGTCGTTCGACCTCGACGGCGCCGAGGTGGTGTGCGTCGGGCCCGGCGTCGAGCGCGACCGTGTCCTTGACCTGATCGACGGGCTGCTGGACAAGTCCGTGCTGACCCGCGAGGAGCACGGAGGCGTCGTTAGATTCCGGATGCTGGAAAGTCTGCGTGAATACGGACTGGAACGGCTGGACGAGGCCGGCGGGCGGTCCCACGCGGCACGCCGACACCGGGACTGGATCGACCAGCTCACCGAGCGGGCCGACCAGGACTGGGTCGGCCCGAACCAGCTCAGCTGGGTCGGGCAGTTGCGCCACGAGCAGGCGAACCTGCGCGTGGCGCTGGGATGGTCGCTCACCGAGCCCGATGAAGCAGATGCGGCGTTGCGGATCGCGTGCCGTCTCGACGAGTACTGGACCCTGCGCGGGTTCAACGCCGAAGCGCGGGGCTGGCTGGACCGCGCGCTGGCCGCCACGTCACCGGACCACCCGCAGCGCCCGCGCGCGCTCGCGGGCACCGCGCTCTACGCGTTGTGGCATTCCGACGTCGAACTGGCCGCGATCCGGCTCCGCGAAGCCGAAGAACTCGCCGTCGGCCGCGACGACAAAGCGCTCGATGCCTTCCTGACCTACGTCCGGAGCCTCGAGTCGATGATCCGCATCGGCGTCCACACCGCGGACCTGGCCGCGGAAGCCGCCGCCGCGTTCCGCGCCATTGGGATCGTCCGCCGCGAGCTGCACCCGCTCTACATCCAAGGCGTAGCGACCGCCTACCTCGGCGATCTCGACACGGCCCGCGAGGTACTACGGCGGATGGTCCTGTTGAGCGATTCGTGCGGCGAGCTGTACTACCGCAGCATCGGGCTCGCCGGGATCGTGCACGTCGAAGTCCAGTTCGGGGACGCCGACGCCGCGGCCGCCGCCGCGCGCGAGGGACTGGTCGCCGCCAGGGCGCTCGGTAGCCGGTTCCAGCTCGCGTACCGGCTCGACGGCCTCGCCTGGGTCGCGTCGCGACAGGGCGAACACGACCGGGCCGCGATCCTGTTCGGCGCGGCGGCCACCGTCTGGGAAGCCGTCGGCGCGTCGCCGGAAGTCGCGGTGGCGCTACCGCACGACCGCTTCTTGCGTGCCACCCGCGACGCGCTTGGCGACAGGTTCGGCGCCCATTTCGACACCGGCCGCGCCTTCACTGGCGAGAAAGCGATACGGTTCGCGCTCGGTGAGGAAACCGCGGGCACAACGGCACCGGCACGGCGGAGCGACGAACTCACCAAACGCGAGTGGGAGATCGCCGATCTCGTCACCGAGGGTCTGTCCAATCGGGACATCGCGGACCGGCTCGTCATTTCCCGCCGCACCGCCGACACTCACGTCCAGCACATCCTGACCAAGCTCGGGTTCCGCAACCGCGCGCAGATCGCGGTCTGGGTCACCGGCAAGCGGTGAGGCGCCGCCGCGGACGGCGCCCCATCCCGCTCAGACCTTGCCCGCCACGAACTCGGCGGCCTCGCCCGCCCTACGGCCATAACCGAGGTGCGGGAGGAAGGTCCCGCCGCCCGGCTCGCAGATCACGTCGCCCTTCGCGCAGAACTCCTTGGTGCGGTCGCCGTACTCGCCGGTGATGTGCTCGCCGCGCTTGGCGATCGGTGCACCGAACACCACGAGCGCGGCGACCCTCGACCCGAGCTCGGCCGGGATCGTCGCGACGATCGGGCCGCCGACGACGGCGCCCTCGCTGCTCACGCCCACCGAGTTGCCCACCACGTTGGCGCCCTGCGAATAGCCGACCAGCACGAACCGCTGACCGGGACAAGCGGCGGCCTGCCCGGTCACGTGGTCCACGAGATCCTTGTTGCCCTTCGAGGCCGAGTCGGTCGCCAGGCTGGCCGGGTAGTTGACCGCGTAACTGCTCACGGATTTCCCGGTGAGCTTGCCCCGCACCGCGGAGAAGACCGGGTCTCCGACGATGATGCCGAGCGCGCCCGGCTCACCGGTGCCCCTCGCGAAGACGACGTCGACGTCGGAACAGCTCGCGGCGGCCGCGGCGGGCGACGCCATGACCACCGACGCCCCGGCGATCGCAAGTGTTGCGGCAAGCGGTGCGACCATGGTTCGTTTCGGCACACGGGGAAAGAATCGACGGCAGGTGGAGCGCATGCAGGATCACCTTTTCTGCAGGGTTCGCGAAGTTGCGATCAAGCACCCGCACCAGCGAGGCCCGGGGTGCTGGGAAGTCTGTGCCCGGCGGCCTGGCGGACGCATCAGTCGAAATGCGTATTCAGCGCCATTCCCCTACGTATCCCGTGCGGTTCCCGCGTCTATTACCCAGTTGTTCGCGCAGCCGTGGATCTCTTCGAGGGGTAAGTCAAAGGTGTCGTCCAGATTCCTATATCGACACGAGACCACCCCGGTAGCACCATCACGTTGTGGTGGGGCCCTGGACGCAGTGGGCGGGGTGCGGAGGGAATTCGTTCTCCTGGTTCGCCTGTTGCGGGCCGAAGCGCCACATGACAGCATGCTGTCATGAGCGGCGATCAAGCTTGCGACGCCTACGCCGCGCTGATCGACCAAGTCGGTAGGCTCACCAACGTCGTCGAGGCGATCGGCAACGGCATCGCCCGGCCCACCGGCCAGAGCTTGGCGCGCTGGCAGGTCCTCGCCGAGATCGAGAACGAAGCCGCGCCCGTCGGGGCCATCGCCCACCGGCTCGGCCATACCCGCCAGAGCGTTCAGCGCGTCGCGGATCTGCTCGTCGACGACGAACTCGCCTGCACCCAGCTCGCCTTGCGCACCACCGAAGGCCTCGACCCGGAAAGGCTCGACCTCGCGCGCGAAACCCTCGGCGAACTACAACGCCGCCTCGAAGCCGAACTGCCCTGACCTCACGGCCGGTTCGGGTTTGAACCGGCGGGTTTCTGGACACTCAGTAACCCGTTGGCGTGAACCTCGTTGCCGCGTCAAGCAGACGGCGCCAGATGACGGGGCCCCGAGCGTGAGGTGGCGATCGAGAGATGGAAGCGGATTTCGGCGAAGCGGCCTTGCACGGCCTTCGACGGTATGTGCGTCGCGTGAGCGAGGAGCTCGGGCTCCAGGGTGAAGCGTTCAACGCGCAGACCGAACCGACCGCGAGCGCGTATCTCGCCTTGGACCGGCGGCTTCCCGACCGGCCCGACCGCGATGTGGCGTTGCTCTGGACCGAGCGGCACGGCTGGGCGTTGACGATCGAGACGAACGCCGGTGAGGATCTCGTCGTCGCCGGCTACCTCACCGCCGAATCGCTCCCGCCGCCCCAGGTCGTCGCCGAATTCGCGCAAAGCCTGCTCTCGGGCGAACGCTCGCCGAGACCGGAGCCGCCGCCCCACTTCGACGGCGAGGCCGATTTGACGCGCAGGCTGGCGTCGTACCCGACCCCCGACGCCGAGCCCGCCTTCCCGCGGCACGGGTGATCGCCCTCGCTCCGTTCTGCGACCTCATGTCCCGGTGGGTGATGATGGGGCCGGATTCCCGAAACGGAGGTGGCGACAGTGGACAGTCGGCGCCGGGAACGGCTGTGGCGGCTCGTCACCGAACGCGTGGCAGACCGGGACCCGGACACCGGATGGGTAGGCGTCGTCTGCGCGGTCGCCGTCGGGGAACTCGACGTCGACGGTTCGGCGGTCTCCCTGCGTCTGCGGGACAACGACCAGGAGCTGGTCGCCGCGGACGGCCCATGGGCGACGTCGCTGGAGGAATTGCAGTACACGGTCGGCGAAGGCCCCGGCGTCGAAGCCTTCACCGCCGGTGATCCCGTGCTGGTCGACGAACTCGTCACCGACGTACAACGCTGGCCGGGGTTCGCCGACGGTGCCGCGGCGAGCGGGGTCGGCGCGGCGTTCGCGTTCCCGCTGGGAGTCGGCGCGCTGCGGCTCGGCACCCTGGACCTCTACCGCCGCGAGCCCGGAACGCTGGGCCGGGAGGGGCTGGGCGACGCGCTCGCACTGGCCACCCTCGCCACGACCGCGCTGCTCACCGACAGCAACGGCGGGGGCGACCCGCACGCGCAATGGGCTCGGCACGACGTCGCGGGCCACTACGACGACGTGAACGTCGCGACGGGGATGCTGGCCACCGAACTAGGGATCAGCCTCGAAAACGCCATGTTGCGGTTGCGCGCCCACGCCTTCAGTCACCGGCTCCCGGTGACCGAGGTCGCGCGAGCGGTGCTCAACCGGCAACTGCGTCTCGACGCGCCGCAGGAGTGAAGGCCCCGATCACCTCGCCGGCAGCACCCGGCCCCGGACCTCGCCGAACCCGATCCGCCCGCCGTCCACGCCGGGCGCGGTTCCGGTGATCACGACCTCGTCGCCGTCCAGCAGGAAGGTGCGCTCCTCCCCCTTCACGGTGAGCGGTTCCTTGCCGCCCCAAGACAATTCAAGGAACGCGCCGCGCTGGTTCTTCTCCGGTCCGGAGATCGTCCCGGATCCGTACAGGTCTCCCGTGCGTGACGACGCGCCGTTGACCGTCAGGTGCGCGAGCATCTGGGCGGGCGACCAGTACATCTCGCGGTAAGGCGGACGGCTGACCTCCTCGCCGTTCCATTCGACGACCAGGTCGATGTCGAGTCCCCACGGGTCGCTCTCCCGCAGATACGGCAGCGGCACCGGATCCGTCTGGCCGGGCAACGGGATCCGTGCGGCCGCCAGCGCCAGGATCGGCACCACCCAAGGGGAGATCGAAGTCGCGAAGCTCTTGCCGAGGTGCGGGCCCAGCGGAACGTATTCCCACGCCTGGATGTCGCGCGCCGACCAGTCGTTGAGCAGGACCGCGCCGAAAACGTGGCGGGGGAAGTCGTCCGGGGCGATCGGGGTGTGCGGCGGGGTTCCGGTGCCGACGACGAAACCCAGTTCCGCCTCGATGTCCAGTCGCGTACTCGGCCCGAACACCGGTGCCGCGTCGGCCGGCGCCTTGCGCTGACCGTTCGGGCGCACGATATCCGTACCGGAGACCAGGACCGTGCCGGATCGCCCGTGGTAGCCGACGGGGAGGTGTTTCCAGTTGGGCAGCAACGGTTCCGCGTCCGGGCGGAACAACCGGCCGACGTTCGACGCGTGATGCTCGGAGGCGTAGAAGTCGACGTAGTCCGCGACCTCGATCGGCAGATGCATCGTCACCCGCCCGACGGGATGCACCGCACCGTCGGGGATTTCGCCGGTGGCCAGCTCGCGGATCCTCTCCCGGACCGCCACCCAGCGGTCGTATCCCTGCGCCATGAACGGGTTCAGCGACGGCGCGGCGAAGACGTCGTCGCCGAGTGCCGCGGCCAGATCGAGGACCGAGTCCCCGACACGCACGCCGACGCGGGCGGGATCGCCGTCGACGGAGAACACGCCGTAGGGCAGGTTTTCGATCCCGAACAGGGAGCCGTCGGGGATGTCGATCGTGGTCATGCCTCTCCTCGGGGCGTCTCGAGCAGGCCGAGCCCGGCCAGTTCGGTCAAGGGGTCGGTGATGCTGCAGGTGCCGAACGACGTGAAACCCGCGCGGGCGGTGGCGACCCGGTCCGCGTCCAGCGCCCGCAGGCGCGCGGCGACGACCGCGCCGTCCCGCTCGGCGAGCAAGGCTTCCGGGTCGCCGTCGGCGCGGAGGACGGCGTCGGTGGCCAGCAGCAGGTTCAGGAATCCGTGCTGTTCGAAGCCGGTCTCCGGATCGGTGTTGCGGAGCGCGTGGTGCAACCCGGCGGTGGCCTTGAACGGAACGCCCGCCTCGACGGCCGTCCGGACCGCGGCGGCGAGTTCGGCTTCGTCGGGATACAGCTCGGCCCGGACGCCGCCGGTGCGGAACTTCGCGCGGTGGCCGGTACCGGAAAGAGCGGTCAGCAACGGGACGCGCCGGTCGTCACGCGGGATCTCGACGTAAACCGGTGCGGTGGCGCCGGAAATCGCGGCGAGCAGGGCGTCCGGTCCCATACCGTCCGGCACGGCGATTTCGAGCGCGTCGAGTTTCACCGGCAGCGTGGCGACAGCCTTGAGCACGCCGGCGAGTTGCGCGGGACCACCCGGGAGCGTCACCGCGACCGGCAAGGGAACGTCGCGTCCCGCGAGGACACCGTCGAGGTCGCCGAGTGCCGTGGCGGCGACCACCAGCGGCCCGACGAGGTCGGCGTACCAGGCGGAGACGTACTCGTCGTGCGCCACGACGGCGTCCGGCAGCGGAGCCAGACCCGGTGGGAACACCGCGGCGTCGTCACACAGCCCGGCGAAGAGCGCGGGAATCCGCCCGCCGTCCACCATGGTCTCCTCCTCGCCGATTTAGTTCACACTTTTACTAACTGCTGGCAGCGTAGTCCGGTCGCTTGGGGGACGGGAAGGGGTCGTGAGTGGTTTGCCAGTCGATCGCAGGTCCGTGAAGGGCCACCTCGCGACTGCCCCGTGGCCGTGTCGCGAAAGCCACTTTCGAGACATCAGACGTCCCGAAAGTGGCTTTCGCGACACCCTGGATGGCGGCCGCAAGTAGAGGCCTCACTTGCGGCTGCGGGTGCCGAACTCGGCGCGGCTCGTGATCAGCTTGCCCAGCAGCATCACCAGGATGCGCTGCTCGGTCTCGGTCAACGCGTTCGTCCAGCCGAACTCGCGCTCGTTGTGCTCACGGAAGACCGAGACCATCTCCTCGTGCCCGGCCTCGGTCAGCGACAGCTGCACCGACCGGCCGTCCCGTTCGTCCGGGACCCGGTGGAGCATTCCCTCCGCGACCTGCGATTTGACCAGATTCGACACCGCCGCCCGGCTCATCCCGGTCAGCCGGGCGGCGCTCGTCGGTTCGAGCGGACCGGCGAGCCAGACGACGAACAGCAGCCGGAACGCCGACCAAGACCGGCCGCGCGGCCGGTGCACGGCGGCTTCGAGGTCGTAAGTGACCAGGTCGGAGGCCCGGTTGAGGGTCAGCAGCACCTCGGTCGCCAGCTGGTACCGGAAGCCGTACTCCTGCGCGAGCCGCTGGTTGGCCAGCGCCACGAACGACCAGAAGTCCAGCCCGGCCGAGTCCACGTCTTCCATCGCCGAACACTAACCTCCTCTCTCGAAAATGGTCAAAGTCGAAACTAGTTTCCCGAAATAGAGATATCTCCAACAGAAAGTCGTGATCATGGAGCTTCCTCCATGGCGCACGACCAGTCCTCACCGGTTAGCTGAAGGCATGAACAGAACGGAAGTGCCACCGGGGACCGCCCGGGCCGTGCGAGTGGCCGCGGGTGACCTCGTGCGGGTGATCGACGTCGAAGGAGGCCAGGTCGGTGACGTGTTCGCGTTCACGGACAGCGGTCCCGAACTGGCCGAGCACCACAGCGCGGCGCACACCCGCGCGGGGACCGACAGGCTGTTCCCCACCGTCGGCGAGTCCTTCGTGACCGACCGGCGCCGCCCGATCCTGACCCTGGTCGAGGACACCTCCCCCGGCGAGCACGACATGCTCATCCCCGCCTGTGACCCGGCCCGGTACGCCGCGCTGGGGGCTCCGGAGCACCGGTCCTGCGCGGCGAATCTGCGCGAGGCGCTGGCCGACGCCGGGCTGAGCTTCGTGGGTCCGACCCCGCAGCCGATCAACGTCTTCATGCGCATCCCGGTCGGCGAGGACGGCCGCTTGAGCTGGCTCACCGCGTCTTCGCGGCCCGGCGACGCGGTGACCCTGCGCGCCGAACTGGACTGCGTCGTCGTGGTCTCCGCCTGCCCGCAGGATCTCGTGCGCATCAGCGACGCCGGGCTCACCCCGCTCGCCATCGAAACCGTCCACAATGGAGGAACCCTGTCATGACCACCACCGTCGAACACGCCCATCCCGCGCTGGCCCCGATCACGCTCGGCGGCCTCGCGCTGCGCAACCGCTACGCCGTCGCCCCCATGTCCCGCGTCTCGGCGCGGCCCGACGGCACCCCGACCGGCGAGATGGCCGATTACTACGCCGAATTCGCCCGCGGTGGCTTCGGCTTGGTGTTCAGCGAGGGCACCTACCCCGACACGGCGGCCAGCCAGGGGTACCTCAACCAGCCGGGCCTCGCGCGTGACGAGCACGTCGCGGGCTGGCGTGTCGTCACCGCCGGGGTGCGCGCGGCGGGCGGCCGGATGATCGCCCAGCTCATGCATGCCGGGGCGATCGCACAGGGAAATCCGCACCAGGATCACACCGTCGGCCCGTCGGCCGTCCAGCCGCTCCGGGAGAAGATGCGCGCGTACGGCGGTTCCGGGCCGTGGCCCGTACCCCGGGAGCTGACCATCGCCGAGATCGACGACGTCGTCGCCGGGTTCGCGGCGGCGGCCGAGCGCGCCCGTCAGGCCGGGTTCGACGGCGTCGAGGTGCACGCGGCCAACGGTTACCTGCTCGACCAGTTCCTCACCGACTACACCAATCAGCGCACCGACGAATACGGCGGACCGGTCGCCAACCGGATCCGGCTGACCGCCCGCGTCGTGACCGCCGTCGCCGAAGCCGTGCCGGATCTGCTGACCGGGGTACGGCTGTCGCAGACGAAGGTCAACGACTTCACCTACCGCTGGCCCGGCGGCCGCGACGACGCCGAGGTGATCTTCGCGGCGGTCGCCGAGGCAGGCGCAGGCTACCTCCACATCGCCAGTGAGGGCCGAAACTGGCTGGAGACGGCGAAGCTGGCCGACGGCGGCACCATCACCGCCCTCGCCCGGCAGGTCACCGGTCTGCCGGTGATCGCCAACGGCGGCATGCACGACCTCACCCAGGCGCAAGAGGTGCTCGCCGGCGGGCACGCCGACCTGCTTTCGCTCGGCCACGGCGCACTGGCCAACCCGGATCTGCCCGCCCGCGTCGCCGCGGCGGAACCCCTGGAGGAATTCGACCGGGCGATGGTCTCCCCCACGGTCACGGTGGCGAACTCGCGCCGCTGGCGGGAGAGTCGGCAAGCGTGACGGAAACCAGCTGGCACGGCGGCGCGGCCGCCGTGGCGACCCTGACCTTCGACGTGGACGCGGAGTCCCCGATCCTCGCGCGAGGCCGGGGCTACGCCGAACACCTGTCGACCATGTCGCATCAGGCGTACGGGCCCCGGGTCGGGGTGCCACGCATCCTCGACCTGCTCGACGAACTCGCCGTGCCCGCGACGTTCTTCGTGCCGGGCTGGGTCGCCGAACAGCGGCCCGGCCTGGCCACCACGATCGTGGAACGCGGACACGAGGTGGCCCACCACTCCTACAGCCACCGGCCGCCGACCGCGATGACCGTGGCCGAGCAGCGGGCCGACTTCGAGCGCGGCATGGCGGTCTTCGCGAGCCAGGGCATCGAGATCAGCGGCCATCGCGCGGCGGGCTGGGAGTCCACTTGGGACACTCCGGGACTGGTGGCCGAACACGGGCTGAGCTACGACTCGTCGCTGATGGCCGACGACCGGCCCTACCTCATCGAAACCGAGGCTGGCCGGATCGCCGAACTCCCGGTGCATTGGTCGCTCGACGACTGGGAGCAGTACGCGTTCCTTCCCGCGCCACAGATCGGTTCGGTGATCACTTCCCCGGTGCGGGTGTTGGAGCTGTGGCGCGCGGAACTGGACGCGATGCGCCGCTACCGCTGCCTGTTCAATCTGTGCCTGCACCCGTTCCTGTCGGGCAGGCCGGGACGGCTGGCCGCCGTACGGGCGCTCATCGAGTTCGGGCTCGGCCTCGGTGACGTCCGGTTCGCCCGGTGCCGGGACGTGGCGGCCGCGGCGCTGGCCGACCCGGCTCTGCCCGCGGAACCCTTGCGGCGCCTCGAAGTCGACCCGGCGGTCTATCCGGACTGACCTGCTTCCAGCGCCAGGAACAGGTCGACGCGGTCCGCGGTCCGCCCGACGTCGCGGCCGGTCAGCTCGGTGACCTTGGCCAGCCGGTTGCGCAAGGTGTTGACGTGCACGAAAAGGGCGGCGGCGGTCGGCGCCCACTGGCCGTCGTGGTCGAGGAACACCCGCAAGGTCGCTTCGAGGTCGCCGTCGCGGGCGCGGTCGTGCTCGCGCAGCGGGCCGAGCAGGGCGTCGGCGAAAGTGTGCCGCCACTGCTCGTCGTGCGACTCCAGCAGCAGCCGGTAGCTGCCCAGCTCGGCGAAACTCGCCGCCACCGGCCCGCCGCGCCTGCCGCGAAGCACGCGGCAGGCTTCGCGGCTACGCGACAACGGCGTGCGGAGTTCGGCGGCGCCGGACACGGGATCGGCCAGCCCGACCACGACGCGCCTGCCGCCGAACCGATGCGACACCGCCGCCGCCAGCCGGGGCGCGAGGGCGGCGGGCGACTGCGTCCCCGAACGCCAGGGCAGCACCGCCACGACGTCCCGGCTGCCCGCCGCCACGACCGCGGGCAGCCCGTCCGCCAGCAGGAAATCCGTCACGGCCTCCGCCATCCCCGCCCACGTCGCGGTGTCGTCGTCGCCCGCGAACGCCAGCGCGAGCACCGTCAGCGGCCCGTCCGGGTCGACCCCGAAGGCACGCAGCCTGCCGGGCACCTCCGCGACACGCTGCGCGCCGGAGAGCACCATGTCCAGCAACTCGACGGCGAACCGCATCTCGATCGCCTGCACCGCCTGGTGCCGGGCCACCTCCAGACTGAGGTAGCGGGCGGTCTGCTCCAGCGCGTCCCGCTCCTCCTGCGTCAGCTCGGCAGAGGGACGCAGGCAGAGCAGCGCGGCGTCCGCGTCGCCGATCGCGCCGACCGGGAACAGCGCCGCTCGCGTCCCCGCGCCCAGTTCCGTCTCCAGCGGCGGCGGACGACTGGTCAAGGCCTCCGCCGCGGCACGCAGTTGCCCGGCGTCCAGTTCGGCACCGGCCGCCGCCAGCTCGCGGCCCATCCGGTCCACGACCACCAGCGGCAACTCGTGCTCACGGCGCAGAACCGCGAGCACCCCGGAAGCGCCGTCGCCCCTCGACAACGCCGAGGTCAGCTCGTCCCCTCGCCGCACCAGCGACATCAGCGCGTTCTGCCTGCCCCTGGCCTGGATCGCCGCCGCCGCACGGGTGACCGCCGTGAACGGCACCGCTATCGAGATCTCCAGCAGGGGCAGCCCGGCTTCCCGGCACGCCTCGGCGAGCGCCGCCGGAGTGTCGCGTTGTTCCACGCGCAGGCCGAAGATGATCCCCGCCGCTCCCGCGCGGACCACCCGTTCGACGAAGTCCGCCGGGCCGGTGCGGTCCAGCCAGAGGCCGTTGGTCAGCACGACCTCGTGCTCGCGCACGTACGGCGCGGGGTCGGGCAGCTCGGTGTTGTGCACCCACAGCACCTGCTCGGTCAGTGCCCCGCCGCGGCCGGGGACGACCACCCGCAGTTCGAGATCCGGGTCCGCGACCAGCGCCGTCAAGCTCAGCATGACTGTGAATATATCCAGCCGAATACGTCCATTGTGGATGATCGGCCATTTCATCGGTTTTTCATGATCGCTGGCTAGCGTGTCTCGAAGACCCCGCGGAATTTCGAGGAGACCGACTGTGACGGCAGCTTCACGCATGATCGCCGAGCGCTACACCCTGCTCGAGGAGCTGGGTCGCGACGGGACGGCCGTGCTGTGGCGCGGCGAGGACGGGCCGGACGGCCGCCAGGTCGCGATCAAGGAGCTGCCGCTGCCCGCCCACGAGCCCGCTCTCGTGGAGCGGCTCCGGCGGGAAGCCCGTGTCGCGGTGGATCACCCGTCGGTGGTGCCCGTCCACGATGTCGTGGTGGCGGACGGGACGGCGTTCCTCGTAATGGACCCGGTGGAAGGGCGGACCTTGGAGGAGTGGGCGTCCTCGGGTCCGATGCGGCCTCGGTTCGTCGCCGAAATCGGCGGAAAGGTGCTCGGCGCGCTCGCCGCCGCGCATACGGCGGGCATCGTGCACGGGGACGTGCGGCCCGCGAACATCCTGGTGGGTCCCGACGGCGCGGTGAAACTGACCGGCTTCGGGATCGCCAAGGCCCTCGACCCGGTCGGCACGCCTGCCTTCCTCGCCCCCGAAAAGATCGCGGGGCACGACGGCACTCCCCACTCGGATCTCTGGTCGCTCGGCGTGACCCTGCTCAGCGCGAGTGAGGGCGGCAATTTCTTCCAACGGGCGAACGTCGCGGCCACGCTGTACGCCGTCGTCAACGAGCAGCCGTCCTTCGACCGGACGTACGGACCGCTCGCGGACGTCCTCCGCGGGCTGCTGGCGAAAGCGCCACAAGCACGCCTGCTGCCGGACCACGCGCTCCCGCTGCTGGCGCAGGCCGCGAACGGGATCGAAGCCCCCGTGCCGCTCCTGCCCGCGCCGCCGCGCCCCGGACTGACCACGCCGTCGGTGTTCGCGGTCCTGGCGGGGGTGGCGGGCATGGTGCTCGGATTCGCTCTTCTCGGCAACGCGATGCTGATGCACGAGGCGTATTACTTCTTCGAGTTCTATCACCCGTGGATCTCTCTGGGAGACATCACCTTGATCCTCGCCGGAGTGGCCGCGGTGGCGGGGGGCGCGAGCCTGCTCGCCAGGGTCCGGGCGGGGCAGGTCATGCTCAGCGTCTCCGCGCTGCTGACGCTGATCTCGCTGTGTCTGCTGACTTTCCTCGGCGAGGAGCGGATGCACCTCGGCCTTCCGGTTCAGCCGGATCTCACCATCGATGTCCTCGTTCTCGTCTTCGCCGTCGTCCTGGCGGGAGTCGTCTGGTTCGTCCCGGCCAAGCGCCCTGCTGTGGGCTGATCCGCTCACAGCAGAGAAAGCGGCGGACAGCGGGTCCCCGGCGGCAAGGTCGGGGCATGAGCGACTACGAGAAGCAACCACTCTTCGACCAACGCCTCCGGGAACGGTTCTTCAGCCAGCGCGTGCTGGTCCTCGACGGCGCGCTCGACGACGACAACGGGACGGTGCTCACCACCCAGCTGCTGTCGCTGGCGAGCGAGGATCCCCGCAAGGACATCGCCTTGTGGATCCACTCGCCGGGCGGTTCGGTCCCGTCGATGCTCGCCATCCGCGACGTGATGCGGCTCGTGCCGTGCGACGTCGCCACCCTCGCGTTGGGACTGGCGTGCAGTGCCGGGCAGTTCCTGCTGTCCGCGGGGACCAAGGGCAAACGGTTCGCCCTGCCGCACGCGCGGATCCTGATGCACCAGGGTTCGGCGGGTATCGGCGGCTCGGCCGTCGAGGTGGAGGTGCAGGCGGACGACCTGCGCTACACGCGGGACACGGTGCTCGGCCTCATCTCCGACGACACCGGACAGCCCATCGAGCGGATCTTCGCCGACTCCCTGCACGATCGCTGGTTCACCACGGACCAGGCACGCGAATACGGGTTCATCGACCACGTCGTCGACAGCCTCGACCAGGTGGTTCCCGTGCGCACCCACAAACTCGGCCTCGGCTCGGAAAGGACTGTCGGCGCATGAGCACCTACACCATCCCCAACGTCATCTCCCGCAGTCCCGCCGGCGAGCGGATCATGGACGTCTACTCGCATCTGCTGTCGGAGCGGATCATCTACCTCGGGACCGCGATCGACTCCGGCGTCGCGAACGCGTTGATCACCCAGCTGCTCTACCTGGAGGCGGACAACCCGGAGCAGGAGATCAACCTCTACATCAACACCGAGGGCGGCGACCCGTCCGCGATGCTCGCGCTGTACGACACCATGCGCTTCATCAAGGCGCCGGTGGCGACGACCTGTGTCGGCCAGGCCGTCGCGGCGGGCGCGATCCTGCTGGCCGCGGGCGAGGCGGGGCACCGGTTCGTGCTGCCCCACACCCGCGTGGTGCTGCACCAGCCCGCGGCGCAGGGCCGGGGCACCATCCCGGACCTCATCCTCCAGGCCGACGAGGTGGTGCGGGTGCGGACGCAGCTGGAGGAGATCCTTTCCGTGCACACCGGCCGCTCCGTCTCGGATCTCCGGCACGACACCGACCGGGACCGCGTGTTCGACGCGGCGGGTGCCGTCGCCTACGGGCTCGCGGACCGCGTCCTCGACAGCCGGAGCTAAGCGGCCATGAGCAAGGGGCCCGCCGGGCGGCGGCCGACCGCGAGGCCTGTGCTGCCGCCCCGCCGGACCGTCCCCGCAATACCGAAGAGCAGGTCCGCGAGATCGATCCCGAGCGCGCCGGTGACCGCGGCGATCATCTCACTGGACGGCTCTTTGCGGCCGCGCTCGATCTCCGAGAGGTACTGCGGCGAGATGCCGGCGCGTTCCGCGATGTCGATCAGGCGGCCGCCCTGTTCCTCCCTCGCCGCGCGCAGGCTCTGGCCCAGCACGTCACGCCACAGCGGCTCCGGCTCGGGATCAGGGCGCTTCTGCTGGAAAGGGAGGATGTCCGCCATACGGTCATCCTGACATCGGCCCGGGGCCCGCGCGGGTTGTTCCGCTCAAGGCGAAACCCGGGCGGGGTCACGAGCCTCGGAACGCCGGTCTCCTCCAGCGCCGACGACCGACAGGCCGCTCTCGGTCGCGATGATCCCCGCGAGCGAGACGGCCTGTTCGCTCGTGATCTTCGCCCCGCGCAGGGTCAGCAGGCCACGGACACCGGACAACCGCGAGCCGCGGAGGTCACAGCCCGCCGCACCGGTCACCGCGAATTCGGTGTCGGTGAACTGACAGTCCACAAAGGTCAGATTGGCCAGATCGCCGGAGAATACCGTCTCCCGGAACGAACATCCGGAGAACACGACCGCGTTCTTGACCCGCTCGACACCCACCGACGCGTAATCGAACTGCGCGTTCTCGACGTACAGGTCACTGGCGGAGGCGATCGAGACACCCAGCCCGATCGCCCGGCAGCGAAGGATTTCGACACGGCGTACGGCCAGTTCGCGGATCGCCGCGTTGGACAGGTCGACACCTTCGAGAACCACATCGGAGAGCGTGAGCCTGTCGAGCCGGGCGTTCGCCAGGCTCACGTCCGAAACAAGGGAATGCGCGATCTCGCCGCCGCCGCTGACCCCGTCCTGCTCACCGCCGTCGAGGTGGACAGCGTCGAAATCGAAATCACCCTGGAACAAGGCGGGCTCGCGGGCGAGGCCGTCCCGCTCGACCGAAGGCCGCCGGACCTTGACGCCGTCGAAATCCCGGAAATCCATGGACCGGACCGTACCCATCCACGATCCCGCACGAAGAAAAGGGCCCGCCCGAAGGCGGACCCTTTTCTGACCACCAAGGTCAGTCCCGGACGCCCTTCACGGCGTCCTTGAGCTTCTCCCCGGCCTGCTTGACGTTGGCCTTGCCCTGCTCGGCCTTGCCTTCGGCCTGCCACTGCTCGTTGTCCGTGGCGTTTCCGGCGGCCTCCTTGGCCTTGCCCTTGAGTTCTTCGACCTTGTTCTCGGCTTTGTCGTTCATCAGGCCTCCGTTCGTTGTCGTCCGGTGCCCTCCGGATACCCGCCCAGCCCGCTCCGAAACGACTTGCCCGACGTGGCGACGGACACGTTCGAGCCAGGCCGCCGCGGCCGCTTCCCGTGCCGCAAGCCCTCATCGCTCGCTACCGGTGTGGCCGCACGGGTAGACCGTCTTCGCGGCGAGCGCTTCACACGCGGGACAGTTGTTCACCGGCCGCTCGCGACGGCCCCAGTAGGGGTGGGTGGCCCCGCAGAGCGCGGTGACCAGGTCACCACGGCCAGGATCCGGAGCGCACACGGGACAGTAGGCGTGCGCGGCCCGCTCGATCTCGGCGGTCATCTGTCTCCTCCCGGAAGAGCGGTCGTCCAGGTCATCGTCGCCGTGGTGCCGTCGCCCCGGTACCGGCAGTCGGAGTGATCCGCCAGGCAGGCGTCCGGAGCGAGCCCGCCGCGACACTAGTGCCGTCCCCCGATCGTGGATCGCCGTGGCCCTGAATGGCCGATGTGCGCTACGGCATCCGGTCCTATCGTTCGGACGCATGGCGAGCGACTTGCAGCGGCGCAAGATCTCGGGTGTTTTCGCCGCGATGGACCTCGACGGCGACGGTTTCCTTCAGGAGCAGGACTTCCAGGCCCTGGCGGACCGCTGGGCGCGGCTGCGCGGGCCCGGTGACGAGCGGCGCCTGACCGGCATCATGCTGAGCTGGTGGACGACCCTGCTGACGGCGTCGGACCTGAACCGCGACAACAAGGTCACCCTCGACGAGGTCCTGCTGGTGGTGGACAAGCTGCCGGACATGCCCGAGGCCGTGACCGCGACCGCCGACGCGATGTTCGAAGCGATCGACGAGAACCGGGACGGCTTGATCTCCGCGGCGGAGTACCGCCAGCTGATCGAGGTCTGGAACGGCCGCCCCACCGACACCGACGCCACGTTCCCGCTGCTGGACTCCGACGGTGACGGAATGCTGTCCCGGAACGAGTTCGCCGCGCTGTGGCTGGAGTTCTGGGCGGGTGACGACGCCGAGGCGCCGGGCACGCTCGTCTTCGGTCCACTGGCGGCCTGACGTCCGTGCTGCCCTTTCGTTCAGTGCCGATGACCTTGCGACCCGAAAGCCGCCGTACCGGGGCCGAATCACGCTAGCGTCGGTGATGCGGCCGGTGACGGGCCAGGGGCTCACGCTCCGCCCGGTCGCGACGCAGGCACGTCCGCCACCCCATGCGGCCGTGCCGTGTCGGTGGTGTCCTGGATTCGGTGCCTTCCCATCACCCCCCTGGGGCGGCACCGCACCGGATCACACCGGTCCCGCGCAGACGGATGTGCGCCGACCGATGGCCGGCGCACATCCGGTCGCGGCTTTCGGGCGGACCCACCGTCCATACGGGCCAGAACCGCCGGGTGACGAGTCGCGGGCGCTCGAGTCCACTCAAGATGTCAGACGTGGACGCCGTGCAGGAAGCCCAGTCGATCGCCGTCTGCGCACTGCACAACTCCGGCAACACGGCCGAACTGGCGAGGATCGCCACGAATCCGCCGGACTGGTCGGTGGCGTCGAGCGCGATCGCACTGAGCCTGCTCGACCGGTGGGCCGAAGCGGCCGAACTGTTGGCGGAGAACGATTCGTGGCGCACCGAATCGACGGTTTCCGCGATGTTGGGCGAACTCTTCGGCAGCCTTGCCGAACTCTGGGCAGGCCGCTCCGCGCGCTTCGGCGCGAACCTGACCGAACGCGAGCGGTGGCCGTTGAGGACGGCGAGGCGGCACCGGAACGACCAGATCACCTCGTACGTCGCCGCGCTGCTGGTGCTCGGCGAACGGGCACGCGCGGAAAAGCTGCTGTCCGACGAGGTCTTCCCCGAAACCGGACTGCGTGACAGCGAACGTTCGATGCTCGCGGCCATGCGTGGCGAGTCCTCCCTCGCGGTCGACTTCGCCCACCGCTGCGTGGCCGACCGGTCGCGGCGCGGCTACAACATCGGATCGGCGGCGATGCACCTGTCGACCGTGACGGTCCTGCTGTCGCAGGGCCGGGTCACCGCGGCCAGGGAGCTGCTGACCGCCGCCCGCGCCACGGCCCCGACGCTGTCGCATCTGCTCGACGTCGCGGAGGCCAGGGTCGACATCGCCTTGGGTGAGACCGACCGCGCCGCCGGCCGCCTGCACACGGCCACCCGCGGACTCGCCGTCGGCACGGACATCGCCTGGGCCGACCTCGCCGAACTGGCGTTGCGGGCGAACGACCGTGCCGGGGCGCAGAAGGCGCTCGACGCGCTGGAGGATCTCGCTTCCGCGATGCCGACCGGGCGGGTGCTGCTGCATCGGCATCTGGTCCGGGCCTGCCTCGGCCAGGAGCCGGGCGGCGAATGCCTGTGGCTGGCCCGCGAACGCGCGCAGCCGCTCGAACTGGCCGTCGCGGCCGAACGCCTGGTGCGGCACGGCGCGACGGATCCCCAGGTGCTCACCGAGGTCGACCTCCCCGGCTGGACGGTCGCCGAGAACGGCCGATACGCCTCGTGAACGCGCCGCACATCCGGGTGGCCGTCTACTCGGCCGACCCGGTCACCCTGGCGGGGCTGGTCGGCCTGCTCTCGCCCGCCGCGATGCTCGACGTGGTGCCGTCCGGTGTCCGGGGCGCGGACGTGCTGGTGGCCGCCGAGGACCCGGTCGAACACGACCTCCCGGTGCTCCGGCGGGCGGTGGCGGAACAAGGCGCCCTGCCCGGTGTGCTGATCGCCGGGCCGCTGCCGGCGGCGGGCCACCAGGCGGCCGTGACGGCCGGGGTGCGCTGCCTGCTGCCGCACCGGGAGGCCGGGGCGGAACGACTGATCGCGGAGGTCATGGCCGCGCGGACGGCGGTCACGTCCTCCCCCGGGAAGCTGGCCGCCGAGTACGACGTCTCGACGGGCGGGGCTTCGCTGTTCCACGAACGCGAGCTCCGCGTGTTGCGGCTGATCGCGGAAGGCAAGGAGACCGCGGAGATCGGCGAGGCGATGGGCTACTCCCAGCGCACCATCAAGAACATCCTGTACCGGGCCCAGCGGCGACTGGCGCTGCGGAACCGGGCACAAGCGGTCGCCGCCGCCATCCGCGCCGGCCTGATCTGAACCCGACCTCGCGAGTTCTCCGTCCAATCACGTGAGTTCGCCGTCTAAGCACGTGAGTTACGCCTTCAAGCACGCGAGTTACGGGTTTCAGCACAGGGGCGTCGTGACTCGGACTAGCTGAGTGATTCCGAGAAGTGCAACCCCGCGAAGGAATCCTTCCCTTAACCGTCCATAAAGGACACGACATGCTCGGGTGGCCGTGGCCGTCTCGGTCACGAACGCCCCTTCGGCGCGAACCAAGGTCGCGAAGGCCTCCTTGCTTACCCTCAAGGTAGGCAAGGAGGCCTTCACGGCCTTGGCGATACGGACATACAGCATCTAATCGGACGATTCGGCTCGAAAAGTGTCCTTTACGTGATTTTTCACGGAATCAACCGGCTAGATGACCCCGGCCCGCACCGCGTACGCGACGGCGTGCGGCCGGTTCCGGAGGTTTAAACGTCCGGTGATGCCCTGGATGATGTGCTTGACGCTGCGCTCCGAGTAGCTGAGTTCCCCGGCGATCTCGACGGTGTCCTTCCCGTCGGCCATCAGGCGCAGGACGTCGATCTCCCGGGTGGTGAGCCCCGCGGTGTTGACGCCCATCGGGTCGAGCACCTCGCGTTGCAGCCGTTCGACGTGCTTGAGCAGTTCGCCGAGCAGGCTCGGCGGGAGCACACCGCCGCCGGACGCCGCCGCGCGGACCGCGTGCGCCAGCCGCTCACCGGTCGTCGCGGAGCGCGGCAGTACCGCCACCACCCGGCATTCGATGGCGGGCACCAGTTCCGCCTCGCTGATCTGGCTCACCACGAGCACCACCGGCTTGCCGTCCTCGGAGGCGAGCCGCCGCAGCCACAGCACGATCTCGGGGGTGAGCCATTCGGCGGCGAACACCAGTACGTCGGTGTCGGCGCGCTGCTCCCAGTCCCGGATGTCGATCCCCTGCTGCGTGCCCAGCTGACTGGCCAGGCCGGCCGTGGTGATCGGATCGGGCGCGTGCACCGCCACGGTGATCTGTCGGGTTTCCGTGTCCACTCTGTCCCCTCCGCTTGATCCGCGGCCCCAGTCGGATGGGACACAGTCTGCGAAGGAGCTCTTCACGAACTCTCCACGAGTTCTCAACGAGGCGTGAAGGACTTCGTGGCCTGCTGAAACGCCTCCACGTACTTGGGAAGCTCGTCCAGGATTTCGCGGAGCCTGTCCTCAGGCCCGGTGTAGTCCGGGTCGGCGAGCAGGGCGTACCCGTAGGCCAGCGTCCGCCGAAGCTCGGCGACGCGCGCTTCGGCCTCGGCGGCGTCGAGCACCAGCCTGCCGTCATGGGCGAGGCCGAGCAGGACATCCCCGGCGAGTCGCTCCTGATCCTGGCTCACCGATCCAGCATGCACAGCCACGCATGCCATCCACCAGCGCCGGACGACACTCTGCCCCCGAGAACGCCGGGTCTTGCCCTGTCGCCCCTCATCTGTCCGCATCATGAAACCCACATGAACGGCGCCGAAACCCACACGGTGGCTGCCCGATTGATTGCGAAACCCACAACGGCGCCACTAGGGTTTTCCACTAGCGGTTTTCGCCGAGCAGTATGCTCTTTCGAAGTCGGACGCACAGGCGGCAGGTCATGGACGAGGTTCCCTCGCTGACGGTGCGGCTGCTGGGCGGTTCCCCCGCCTGGCACGGCGACGGCGAGATCGCGCTCGGCCCCGCTCAGCGGCAGGCGGTGTTCGCCACGCTCGCCCTGCACGCCGGCCAGTTCGTCTCCCGCAAGGAGATCATCGACGCCGTCTGGGGCGAGCGGCCCCCGGACAGCGCCACCGGCATCGTCTACACCTACGTATCCGCGCTGCGCCGCGCACTGGAGCCGGCGGGCGAACCGCTCGTCGCCACGCGTGCGGGTTACAGCCTCGACCTGCCGAGACAGCAGGTGGACGTCCACGTCTTCGAGGCCGAATTGGACCGGGCCCGCACACATCGGCTCGCCGGTGCGCACCAGCGGGAACTGGAGTCGCTGCGCTCGGCGCTCGGGCAGTGGCGGGGTTCCGCGCTGAACGGGATCCCCGGCCCGTTCGCCGAAACCCAGCGCGCCCGGCTGAACGAACTGCGGATGAGCGCGGTCGAACGCCAGGCCGAGGTCGCGCTGCACCTTGGCGGCTACCGTGAACTCGTCGGCGAACTGGCCGTGCTGGTCGAGCGCCATCCGTTGCGTGAAGGCCTGCACCGGATGCTGGTCACCGCGTTGTTCCGGTCCGGCAGGCAGGCCGAGGCACTGGCCGCGTTCGACCGCGCCCGCGAGACGATCATCGAGCAGTCCGGCCTCGAACCCGGCCCGGAACTGCTGGCGCTGCGGCAGCGGGTCCTGGACGGCGATCCCTCACTGCACCACCAGGACCAGCCGGAACGGCACCGGCCGACGCAGGCCCTGCCCGAACGGCCGTCCGCGTTCGTCGGCCGCGAGTTCGAACTGGGCCGCCTGCGCCGGCACCTGTCCGCGCTGATGGACGAAGGCCGCGGCGGGACGGTGTGGCTGGACGGCGAGGCGGGCAGCGGCAAGAGCGCGCTGCTGGCGGAAGCTCTCGCCACGGCGAGACACCGGACAAACTGGGTCGAAGCCGATGAACTGACCAGCGCGGTCCCGCTCAGCCTCATCGCCGACTGCCTCGGTGGCGAAGCGCTCGAAAGTCTCAACAAGACGGTCACCGAACTGTGTGAAGACGGGCCGCGGGTGCTCGTCTTCGAAGATCTGCACTGGGCCGACGAGGAGAGCCTGCTTGCCTGGCAGCGGCTTCACCGGCTCACCACGCACCTGCCCCTGCTGCTGATCGGCTCCGCGCGCCCGCTCCCCCGGCGCCGCTCGCTCGACGTCCTCCGCTCGCGGCTCGAAGGCGAGATCGTCTCGCTGCCGCCGTTCGACGGCGTGGGCGTCGCCGCGCTCGCCGAGGAGTCCCTGGCCAGGGACCCCGGCGAGGAGTTCCTGGGGTTCGCGGCCGAATACACCGTCGGCAACGCCGGCTACCTGTGCGAACTGTTCGCCGAGTTCGCCGACGGCCGCGACGTGACCACCGCGCCGCACAGCCGGATCGCCGCCGTCGTGGAAGATCACCTCTCCACGCTTTCCTTGCCGTGCAAGCGAACACTGAATTCGGCCGCGTTGCTCGGCTCGTCGTTCACGGTCGCCGACCTGGCAGGAGTCACCGGCCGCGAACTGCGGGTGCTCATCGAGGTCGTCGAGGAGGCGCTCGCCGCCCGCGTCCTGGAAACCGAGGACGACCGTCTGCGGTTCCGAGTCCCACTGGAACGGTCGGTGTTCGCCGCGAACACCCCGCCCGCGATCCGCGCCGTGCTGCACCAGGAGATCGCCGCGACCATGGCGGGCTCCGGCGCGCCCGCGGACCGCGTCGCCGAGCAGCTTCTCCAGGCAGGGGACGAACTGACCGCGGCATGGATCCCGCAGTGGCTGCTCGACAACGTCGGCGCGCTGTCCACCGGGCCCGCGGTCGAACTCCTCCATTTGCTTTCGCACCAACGGAATCTCACCGAGGACCAGCACGAGAGCCTGACCGGGGAACTCGCCGCGCTCCTGTTGCCCGGCCCGTGAGATGAAGGACGCTTTCATAGCAAAATTTGCTATGAAAGCGTCCTTCATCTCAGCCAGGGCCGCGGTCCGAAGCACGAACAGGCTCACCGACCGGGTGCGCAACCGAGCCGCCACTCGAACGTCCTAAACTGCGGGGACACAGTAGTGATCCGGCCACTTTCGGTGCATGACGAGAAATGGAGCCGGTGTGACGAACGGGCTGCGCGTCGAGCTGCTCGGGCCGCCTCGTGCCTGGCTCGAAGACGTCGAGCTGAAGCTCGGGCCCGCCCGCCAGCGCGCGGTCTTCGCCACCCTGGCGGCACGCTGCGGCCAGGCGATCTCGCTCGGCGAACTGATCGCCGGCGTCTGGGGCGGGTCGGCGCCCGCCAGCGCCACTGGCAGTGTCCACACCTACGTCTCCGGTCTGCGCGGGGCGATCCGCAAGGCGGGCGGCGCCGCGCACGAGGTACTGCGGTCGTCCGGATCGAGCTATGTGCTGCGGCTGGACCGCGAGGCGCTCGACGTCCACCGGTTCGAACAGGACGCCGCCGACGCCAGGAGGCTGCTCGCGAACGCGGATCAGCGGGGTGCGGCCGCGCGGCTCACCACCGCGCTCGGCCTCTGGAGCGGCGAGGCCTATTCCGGCGTGCCCGGCCCGTTCGCCGAGGCGGAGCGCGTCCGGCTGGAGGAACTCCAGCTGACCGCCACCGAATTGCGGGCCACCGCACTGCTCGGCCTCGGCGACCACCGAGAACTGGTGGCCGAACTGACCGCACTGGTCCAGCGGCATCCGTTGCGCGAGTCGCTGCACGAGACACTCATGCGCGCCCTGCACGCCAGCGGACGGCCGATCGAAGCCCTGACCGCCTACCGCGAGGCAAGGCGAGCACTCCGGGACGAACTCGGCGTCGAACCCGGCGCCCCGCTGCGCGAACTGCACCAGCGCATCCTGGACGGCACCGAAAAACCTGTCACCGGACCGAAACCGGCTCCGCTGCGGATCGTGCCGCCGCCGGTGGCCAAGGCGATCGAACGCGGCGGCCAGGGGTATCTGCCCGGGCGTTCGCGCCAGGTCGAACGGCTGCACGGCTTCGTCACCGACGTGCTCGCCGGCCGCGGCCGCCCGGTGTGGCTCGAAGGCGAACCGGGGATCGGCAAGTCGGAACTGCTGATCGCCGGGCTGTCGAGCGCCGCGGCCCGCGGCTGCCAGCTCGCCTGGACCGCGGCCGACGAGCTCCAGCAACGATTCCCGCTCCAGGTGATCATGCAATGCCTCGGGGTGCACCACGGCGCGGCGGATCCGGCCAAGGCCAAGCTGGCCGGTGAGCTGCACGCCGAGCCCGCGCACGGGAACTGGGGCCCAGCCGACCCGATGTTGTCCACTGTGGACAAACTGCTGGCGCTGGTCGACGAGACCTGCGCGGCCGGCCCGCTGGTGCTGGTGATCGACGACCTCCACTGGGCCGACGAGGCCAGTGTGCTGCTGTGGCAGCGGCTGGCCGCCGCCACCCGCCAGCTGCCGTTGCTGCTGGTCGCCGCCACCCGCGCCGGGCACGGCCGCCGGGACCTCGCCCAGCTGCGACGCGGGATCGAGGCGCGGGACGGCGAGATCATGCCGGTCGAGGTGCTGGCCGACGACGACGTCGCCGCCGTGTTCGAAGCGATCCTCGCGGCGAAACTGGGCCCGAGCCTGCGCCCGCTGGTGCGGCGCGCGGCCGGGAACCCGCTCTACGCCAGGGAAATCGCGCACGACCTGGTCCGGACCGGTTCACTGCGGATCAACGCGGGCGTGGCCGAGGTGACGCTGGACGGCACCGAGAACGCGCCGCGGTCGCTGCTGGCTGCGGTGGGCCGCACGCTGGAATGCCTCGACCCGGCCACCACCGAGATCCTGCGCACCGCCTCGCTGCTGGGCGCGGAGTTCGCGGTCGAGGATCTCGCCGCGCTGGCTGGGCAGAGCCCGCTGGAAGTCCTGCGGGAACTGGAACCGGCCATCACCGCCGGTGTGATCGAGTACGCCGGCGACAAACTCGCCTTCCACCACCCGTTCCAGCGGCAGGCGCTCTACGGCGGCATCGCGAAACCGGTCCGCGCCGCCCTGCACCGGCGTGCCGCCGAGTCCCTCGCGCGGGCGGGCGCGCCGATCAAGCGGGTCGCCGAGCAGCTGGCGGCCGAGCCGGTGCCGTGTGATCCGTGGCTGGTCGGCTGGCTCACCGCCAACCACGTCGCGGTGTCCAACCGCGCCCCGCACATCACGGCCGACCTCCTTCGCGGCGCGCTCGACAGCACGGTGCCCACCCGCGAGCAGCGGGAGACGCTGATCGCCGCGCTGGTACGCGTGCTGTTCCGGCTCGAACAGGCCCCGGAGGCCGAGGCCGGACAGGCGGTGAAGACGGTCCGTGACAAGGCGGATCTGGCGCAGATGCGGCATTTCCTCGCCGCCCTGCGGTACCGCCGCGGCGACACCCCCGGCGCGATCGAGGCACTCGGCGACACCGCGGACGATCCGTCGATGCCGGAGCTGTGGCGCACCAGTACCCGGACCCTGCTCGCCAACTTCCGGCGCGGCACCCTCGACGATCTCGACGAGACCGAACGGATCGCGCGAGGCCTGTACGCCGAAGCCGTCGAGGCGAGCGAACGTTATCCCGCCGCGCACGCCCAGCAGACGCTATGGCTCGTGCATTCGATCCGCCGCGAACACGACCGGGCGCTGACCGCGATCGACGCCGCGATCGAGACCACCGGTGACGAAGCGGACCTGGCGACGCTGCGGTTCGACCTGCTCGACAACCGCCTCTTCACCTTGCAGAACCTCGACCGGCTCGAAGAAGCGGACGCCACGCTGCACGCCGGGTACGAGACGGCGGCGAGGCACGGCCTGCCGACCGGGCCGCAGGTCTCGGCGGCCGTGCACTACTACTGGACCGGCCGCTGGGACGAAGCGCTGGCCGAACTGGACTCGGTCACCGAAGACGGCCCGGCGATCACCTTCTACGGGGTGCGAGAGCCGGGTGCCGCCGCGCTGCTGCTGCACGGGGTCGCCGCCCTCATCGCGGGCCACCGGAACGAACGCGTCTCCGTCCGCGCGCATCTCGAAGCGGCCGAGGCGCATTCGCCGTCGAACTCGTCCGAGCGTGAGAGCTGCGATTTCTACCTCGCGGCGCTGGCGATGGCCGCCGAACAGCGCGGGGGGCTCGACGATGCGCTGCGGCTGTTCGCCCCGGTGCTGCGCCCCGACTACGCCCGGATGATGCTGCGCCACCAATGGCTGCCCGACGTCGTCCGCGTCGCGCTCGCGGCCGGGAACGACGACGTCGCACGGCAAGCGCTCGCCGTCTGCGCCGAAGAGGCGAGCCTGGAGACCGTGCCCGCCAGGGCCACCGCGGCCGCGCGCCGGTGCCAGGCGCTGATCGACGGCGATCCCGAAGGCGTGCTGGCCGCGGCCGACCACTATCGCGAGGTCGGCCGCCCGATCGAACTCGCGGCCGCGCTGGAGGACGCCGCCGAGCTGCTCGGCCGCGCGGGCTACCTCGAAGCGGCCACCCAGGCGCTCACCGAAGCGTGTGAGGTGCTCGGCCCGGTCGGCGCCGGTTGGAGCATCCGCCGGGCGGAGAGCAGGCTGCGCCGCCACGGCGTGCTGAGCCGTGCCGAGCAGGGTCCCCGGCACGCCGGTGCGCTGTCACCGCTGGAGCTCCGGGTCGCGCGGCTGGTGGCGGCGAAACTGTCCAATCCGGAGATCGCCGCGGAGCTGAGCCTGCCGCGGAGGACGGTGCAGTCGCTGGTGTCCCGGGTGCTGACCAAACTGCACGCCGATTCCCGGCTGACCGTCGGTGACCAGTTGCCGAGACGGCTCGCGTGAACCCACGACCGAGGAGAACCATGACCCGCGTGCTGGCCGGATTGACGGCCCTCGTGCTGCTGCTCACCGGCTGTTCGGGCACGCCGGAACCCGGCGGTCCGATCAAGCTCACCGTCGCCACCTTCGGCGAGTTCGGCTACGAGAAACTCTTCGACGAGTACGAGAAGACGCATCCGGGGATCACCGTCGAGGGCAGGGTCGCCGACTTCGAGACGCACCACCGGCAGCTCGCCACCGGCCTCGGCGCCGGTCGCGGCAGCGCGGACGTGGTGGCGATCGAGGAGCAGTACCTCCCCAAGTTCCGCCAATCCACGGACAAGTTCACCGATCTGTCCGAATTCGGCGTGCAGGGTCTCCGCGAGAACTGGCCGGCCTGGAAATGGGACCAGGGCACCGCCGACGGTGGAAAGTTCGTTATGGGCCTCGGCACCGACATGGGCAGCCTCGCCCTCTGCTACCGCCGTGACCTGTTCGCGAACGCGGGCCTGCCGACCGACCGCGACCAGGTGGCCGCGCTGTGGCCGACCTGGGAGAAGTTCGCCGAAACCGGTGAGAAGTTCAGTTCGAGGGCGCCGGACGTCAAGTTCGCCGACTCGGCGGGCACCATCTACACCGCGATGCTCAATCAGGCGGAGGAGAACTACTTCTCCAAGGACGACAAGTTCGTCGCCGACACGAACCCCAACGTGCGCAAGGCCTTCGACCTGGCGGGCGGAATGGCGCTGAAGAAGGAGACGGCCGCCGTCACCACCTTCACCCAGCCGTGGACGGTGGCGATCAAGCAGAGCCGGTTCGCCGCGATCACCTGTCCCGCCTGGATGCTCACCCAGATCGAAGAGGCGGGCGGCCCGGAACTGGCGGGCAAATGGGACGTCACCTCGGTACCGGGCAAGGCGGGCAACTGGGGCGGGTCGTTCCTGACCGTCCCGAAGCAGGGCGCGCACCGCAAGGAGGCCTACGACCTCGCCGTCTGGCTCACCGCGCCCGAACAGCAGAAACGGATCTTCCTGGACAGCGGCCTGCTGCCGAGCGCGCTGGGCGCCTACCAGGACGGTGCTGTGCTTTCCCACACCAGCAAGTACTTCAGCGACGCGCCGGTCGGCAAGATCTTCGCCGCGTCCGCCGAAGCGCTGCGGCCGAACTATCGCGGGCTGCGTGACGGCGAGGTGCGGCCCGTGTACGGGCACGCGCTCGGCCGGGTCGAAGAGGGACGGCAATCGCTCGAGCAGGCCTGGACGCAGGCGTCGACCGAAGGCCGCGCCGCGGCCGCCAAGTGAGCGGAGGCGACGTGACGCGCGGCTTTCCGGCAGGATTCCGCTGGGGCACGGCGACGGCGGCCTTCCAGATCGAGGGATCGACGACGGCGGACGGCCGCGGACCGTCCATTTGGGACACTTTCGCCGCGCGACCCGGCCGGGTGCTCGACGGCGCCACCGGCGACCCGGCCTGCGACCACTACCGGCGCTACCGTGAGGACGTCGGCCTGCTGCGCGAACTCGGTGTGCCGTACTACCGCTTCTCCGTCGCGTGGTCGCGGGTCATGCCGGACGGCCGCACGATCGAACCACGCGGGCTCGCCTTCTACGATCGCCTTGTCGACACGGTGCTGGAGCACGGGATCACCCCGATGATCACGCTCTACCACTGGGATCTGCCGCAGGCGCTGGAAGACGAAGGCGGCTGGCCCAACCGCGATCTCGCGAGCCTTTTCGCCGACTACACGCTGACCGTCCACAAAGCACTCGGCGACCGTGTCCGGCAGTGGACCACGATCAACGAGCCGTTCTGCGCCGCCTTCATCGGCTACGGCAACGGCGACCACGCCCCCGGCATCCAGGACGAGGGCGCCGCGGTGGTGGCGGGGCACAACCTCATGCTCGCGCACGGACTGGCCGCGCAGGCGTTGCGCGACGGCGGCGGCGAGCAGGAAGTGTCCATCGTGCTCAACTTCGCCCCGGTACTGACCGATGTGGACGATGCCGCACACCGCGAGGCCGCGCGCAAATTCGACTTCCTGCACAACAGGTTCTTCCTCGACCCGCTGCTCGGCCGGGGCTATCCGCCGGAGTTGCTGGCGGATCTCGCGCATCTCGGCACCCTCGAACCGGCGATCGCCGACGGCGACCTGGAACTCATCGCGCAGCCGCTGGACGTCCTGGGCGTCAACTACTACGCGCCCGCACGCGCTATCCCGCTCGACGATCCCGAGGCCGACAGCAACTGCCCGCTGCCGGGTCTGCGCGGTATGGACGTCACCCCGCCGCGCGGCGACGTGACCTCGCTTGGCTGGGAGCAACGGCCGGAGTCGTTCACCGATCTGCTGCTGTGGCTGCGGGATCACTGCCCCGGCTTGCCGCTCGTGATCGCCGAGAACGGTGCCGCCTTCGAGGACGAGGTCGTGGACGGGCGCGTGCACGACGAGAAACGCGTGCGGTACTTCGCCGAACACCTCGGCGCCGTACACGACGCGATCGAACGCGGCGCCGACGTCCGCGGTTACATGGCCTGGTCGTTGCTGGACAATTTCGAGTGGGCCATGGGGTACACGCAGCGATTCGGCCTCGTGCACGTCGACTTCGGCACGCAGGAACGGGTGCTCAAGGACAGCGCCCGGTTCTACGCGGACGTGGTGGCGCGCAACGGGCTCGAGGGAGTCGTGACCGGTCCGATCACGACTCCCTGAAGTGTTATGAACGGTCCGTTCATAACAAATTTTGTTATGAACGGACCGTTCATAACATCCAGGGGTTGCGAACGCCGTCCGAAGTCAGTACCTCAACCCCGTAACGCCCCGCGCATGACGCCGTCGACCACCTTCCTGGCCAGCAGGATGAACAGCACGATGACGGGCAGCACGCCGATCGTGGCCGCGGTGAGCATCAGCGAGTAGTCGGTGAAGTAGCCGCTCGCCAGCCGCGACAGTGCCACCTGGACGGTCGGGTGCGCGTTGGGGTCGAGGACGACCAGCGGCCAGAAGAAGTCGTTCCACGCGGTCATGAACGTCAGCATGGCGAGCACCGCGGCCTGGGGGCGGATGGCGGGCATGGCGACGCTCCAGAACAGCCGCGCCGTCGAACAGCCGTCGACGCGTCCGGCGTCGAGCAATTCGCTCGGGATCGCCTCCTCGCACGCCTGCCGCATCCAGAACACGCTGAACGCGCCGACCAGCCCCGGCACGATCACCGCCTCCAGCCGTCCGTACCAGCCGAGTTCGCCGACCACCAGGTAGAGCGGGATGACCCCGAGCTGGGCGGGCACCATGGCGGTGCCGATGACGACCAGGAAAAGCGAGTCACGGCCGGGGAATCGCAGGCGCGCGAAGGCGAATCCGGCCATGCTGGACAGCAGGACGTTCGAAACGGTCACCGTGCCGGCGACGATCAGCGAGTTCTGCATCGCCAGCCAGAAGTCGACCGTCTCGAAGACCCTGCCCACGTTCTCGATCAGGTTGCCGCCGGGCAGCAGTGGCGGGGTGGTCTCGCCGAGGGCGGAATTGTCCTTGGAGGACACCACGAACGACCAGTACAACGGGAAGATCGACGCGATGCCGACGGCGAGCAGCAGCCCGTAGACGACGAACCCGGTCCGTTCCCTCGCCGCCAAGGTCACTCACCGCCCCGCATGCGGCGCACGAGCGAGAAGTTGACCAGCGCGAACCCCGCCGAGAACAGGAAGAGCAGCCACGCGATGGCCGCCGCGTATCCGGCGTCGAACTCGCCGAACCCCTTCTCGTACAGATACATGGCGAGTGTCTGGAATTGCCGGTCGGCGCCGCCGGTCCCGGCGACACCGGTCTCGTCGAACAACTGCGGCTCGGCGAACAGCTGGAGCCCGCCGATGGTCGAGACGACGACGGTGAAGGCGATCGTCGGCCGGATCGCGGGCACGGTGATCGACCAGAAGGTCCGCCAGCGCGAGGCTCCGTCGAGCATGGCGGCGTCGTAACGCTCCTGCGGCACGGACTGCATGGCCGCGAGATAGAGCAGCGCGTTGTAGCCGGTCCAGCGCCACATCACCATGACACTCACCGCGACATGGGAGGCGAGCCGATCCGACCGCCAGTCCACCGGGTCGAGCCCCACCAATCCCAGCGCCCAGTTGACGACGCCGTAGTCCTCGGCGAAAAGCTGGCTGAACACCAGCGCCACCGCGACCACCGAGACCACGTTGGGCAACAGCACACTGGCCCGCCACAGGGTCCGCGCGCGCAGTGGGCGATCGAGCAGGGCCGCGAGCCCGAGCGCGGCCAGCAGTTGCGGGACGGTCGACAGGACGAAGATGCTGACCGTGTTGAAGAGCGCGTTGTAGAAATGCGGGTCCTGGAGCAGGAGGGCAAAGTTGCCGAACCCGGCGAACCCGGTGTCGCCGTTGACCAGATGCCAGTGGTGCAATGCCACCCACGCGGTGTAGAGCAGCGGGAAGAGACCGAAAACGCCGAACAGGACGTAGAACGGCGCGGTCATCAGGTATCCGGCGAGCCGCTCGCCCGTTCGCCTCAAACGGTGACCACCTTGACGCCGGTCCGGGTGATGTCGTCGGCCGCCTGAGGGTCGACGCCGGTGTCGGTGATCAGGGTGTCGACGTCGCCGAGGTCACCGAACCGGGCGAAGTGGTCGTTGCCGACCTTGGTGTGGTCCGCCAGCAGCACCGTGCGCCGCGCGGACGCGATGGCCGCGCGTTTGACCATCGCCTCGGCGGTGTCCGGCGTGGTGAGCCCGCGCTCGACGGAAAGGCCGTCGGTGCCGATGAAGGCGACGTCGACGTAGGTGTCCTTGAGAGCGTTGAGCGCCCAGCTGTCGACAGCTGCCATCGTGTGCCCGCGCAGCCTTCCGCCTGCCAGCATCAGCGTGATGCCGGGCCGGTTGGCGAGCACGAACGCGTTCGGCAGCGAATGGGTGACCACGGTCAGTTCGCGATCGGCGGGGACGAGGTTCGCCAGCCGCGCCACGGTGGTACCCGCGTCCAGCAGAATCGCGCCCTCGGCGGGGATCTGGTCCAGCGCGGCGGCGGCGATGCGGTCCTTTTCCCCGCACATCGCCTTGTCACGGGCATCGAGACCAGGGTCGATACCCAGCCGCTCGACCGGGATCGCGCCGCCGTGCACCCGCCGCAGCACCCCGCTGCGCTCCAGCGCCGTCAGGTCACGCCGGACGGTCTCGCTGGTGATCTCGAAAGCGGCCGCGAGCGTCGCCACGTCGACGCGGCCGTTCCGCCGGGCCTGCTTGAGAATGGCGCGTTGCCGCTCTTCGGCGTACAACGGTCACCTCCTGGCCTGGCGAATGAGCGGACAGGGCGACAATAGTTGGTTTCTCACGGGTCCGACAACGGAACCTCGGTATCCGCGACCACGACGAGGTTCTGTCCTTTAAGGACACAGGGTCGAACGGGCTCTCACGCGTGATCTCCGCCGGATCACGTGTGATCTCCACCGGATCACACGTGACCTCCGCCGGATCACGTGTGATGCCCGCCGGATCACGCTGCCCGATCGGGCGGAATAACTGCCCGTTCCGCCCACCACGAACCCCACCCACCGCAATTAGTCCTCTAAATGCGGTGGTCAGGCGGTCCCGGTGAGCGGGACGAGGCGAACGGCGGATTTACAACGTTGTATCAACGATGTAAATCTGGGCGGACCTGGTCATGAAAGGGGAAACCCCATGTCAGTCCCCCGCCGTAGCTTCCTCAAGGCCACCGTCGCGACGGGCCTCGTCGTCGGCAGTGGAGCCGGCATCGGCGCCCAAGCCGAAGCCGCGACCAAAGCCTCGCCCTACGTGGCCAACCGCGCGCCGCTGCTGCCCGCTCCCCTGCTGCGCCTCCCGCCCGGCTCGGCGAAGGCGAACGGCTGGCTGGCCACCCAGCTCCGCAAGCAGCTCGATGGCCTCAACGGCCGCTACCAGGAGGTCTCGCACTACCTCGCGTTCGACAGGACTGGCTGGGTCCGCCCCGAACTGGGCGGCTGGGAGGAAGTGCCGTATTGGCTGCGCGGTTACGGCGACCTCGGCTACGTCACCGGCGACACCCGCGTACTGGCCGACGCGCGCCGCTGGATCGACGCCGTCCTCGCCACCCAGGCCCCGGACGGCTTCTTCGGGCCGTCCGAACTCCGCACCAAGCAAAACGGCCACGCGGACCTCTGGCCGCATATGCCGATGCTGCACGCGCTGCGTTCCCATGAGGAGTACACAAAGGACGCTCGGGTCGTCCCGTTCCTCAGCCGCTACTTCCGTTTCATGGCGGCACAACCGGTTTCGGTGTACACCGACGGCTGGGGCAACACCCGCTGGTCCGACACGATCGACGTGATCTACTGGCTCTACAACCGCACCGGTGAAGCGTTCCTGCTGGATCTGGTCCGCACCATCCACCGGCATTCGGCGAACTGGGTGGACAACCTGCCCACCGGGCACAACGTCAACATCACCCAGGGCTTCCGCGAACCGGGCCAGTTCTGGGTCCTGTCCGGGGATCCCGCGCACCGCGCGAGCGCCTACGCGAACTACGACCGGATCCAGGGCCGCTACGGCCAGTTCCCCGGTGGCGGTTTCGCCGGCGACGAGAACGTGCGGCCCGGTTACGACGATCCGAGGCAGGGCTTCGAAACCTGCGGGATCGTCGAGTACATGATGAGCCACGAGATCCTCGCCAGGACGACCGGCGATCCCGTTTGGGCCGACCGTGTCGAGGAACTCGCCTTCAACATGCTCCCGGCGGCGCTGGACCCGGCAGGACGCGGCGTGCACTACGTGACGTCGGCGAACGGCATCCAGCTGGACCGGCAGCCGAAGACGTTGAGCCAGTTCGACAACGACTTCACCATGCAGGCGTACGAACCGGGTATCGACAACTATCGGTGCTGCCCGCACAACTACGGGATGGGCTGGCCGTACTACGTCGAAGAGATGTGGCAGGCCACGGCGGGCGGCGGTCTCTGCGCGATGCTGTACGGCGCGTCCACGGTGACCGCGAAGGTCGCCGACGGCACGCCGGTGACCGTCACCCAGACGACCGGCTACCCGTTCTCCGACACCATCACGTTCACCTTCTCACTGCCGAAGCCGACGGTATTCCCCTTCCAGGTCAGGATTCCCGGCTGGTGCTCGGCACCGGCGCTGTCGGTCAACGGCGGAGCGGTCGCCGTGAGCAGCGGTCCACGGTACGAAACCGTCCGCCGGGTCTGGCGTACCGGCGACCGCGTCACCCTGCGGCTGCCGATGACCACCCGCACCAGGACCTGGGCGCGCAACCACAACTCCGTCTCGGTCGACCGCGGGCCGCTGACGTTCTCCCTCGCGATCCAGGAGAACTGGACGCGGGTCGCGGGCGACGAGCACTGGCCGGTCCACGAGGTCCGGCCCGGGTCCGCGTGGAACTACGGTTTGGTGCCGCAGGCCGCGTTCACGGTCGTCACGGCGGGCGGGAACCCGCTCGACCCGTTCACCCCGGCGAACAGCCCGGTGCGGTTGACGACCGACGCCCAGCGGATCGACGCCTGGCAGGCGGGCGAGCAGAACGTGATCGACGAACTGGCCGACAGCCCGGTCGCCGTGAACACGCCGGTCCAGCGCGTCACCCTGATCCCTATGGGGGCCGCGCGACTGCGGGTGACGTCGTTCCCTCGGACCGGCGGCTCCCGCCCATGGCGGACCGGCTGGACCCGGATCGAGAACCGCAACTCCGGCAAGCTCCTCGGCGTGGACCGAATGTCCACAGCGGACTCCGCACAGGTCGTGCAGTTCCACGACAACGGAACCGCGGACCATCTGTGGCGCACCGTCGACAACGGCGACGGCTGGTTCCGCGTCAAGAACCGCAACTCCGGCAAAGTCCTCGGCGTTGACCAGATGTCCACCGCGAACTCGGCACGCGTCGTCCAGTTCGACGACAACGGCACCGCGGACCACCTCTGGCGGTTCCTGGACAACGGGGACGGCTGGTTCCGGCTCCAGAACCGCAACTCCGGCAAGGTTCTCGGCGTCGACCAGATGTCCACGGCGGACTCGGCGATCGTCGTGCAGTTCGACGACAACGGGACCGCCGACCACCTGTGGCGCCTGCTCGACTAGCGCGAGTCCAGCCTCACTCCACGGTGACGGACTTCGCGAGGTTCCTCGGCTTGTCGATGTCGTGGCCGAGGAGCAGCGCGGCGTGGTAGGCCAGCAGTTGCAGCGGGATCGTGAGCAGGATCGGGTCGAGTTCCGGCTCCGAACGCGGGACCACGAACCGCGGCACGTCGAGGTCGCCGAAGTCCACGTCGTCGTGGGTGATCGCCAGGACCTGCCCCTTGCGCGCCCTGATCTGCTGCATCGCGGCGAGGTTGCGGTCGGCGAGATCGTCGGACGGCACGATCGCGACCGTCGGCAGCTCTTCGTCGATCAGCGCGAGCGGGCCGTGCTTGAGTTCCGAAGTCTGGTAGGCCTCCGCGTGGCGGTACGAGATCTCCTTGAACTTCTGCGCGCCCTCCCGCGCCACCGGGAAACCCCTGACCCGGCCGATGAAGAACAGGCTCCGCGCGTCCGCGCAGATCTTGGCGTGCTCGGCGATCTCCGCTTCCGCGGCCACGATCTCCGCGACCTGCTTCGGCAGGGCACGGATCGCCGCGACGATCCGCTGTCCGTCCGCATTGGACAGATCGCGGACCCGGCCGAGCGCCAGCGCGATCATCGCGAATCCGACGGCCATGTTGGTGAGCGCCTTGGTCGAGGCGACAGCGATCTCGGGACCCGCGTGCAGGTACAGGCCGCCCTCGCAGGCCCGCGCGATCGTCGAGCCGACGACGTTGACGAGGCCGACCACCCGGCCGCCCTTGCGCTTGACCTCTTCGACGGCGAAGGCGGTGTCCGCGGTCTCGCCGGACTGGCTGACCGCGATGTAGAGAGTGTCCGCTTCGATGATCGGGTTGCGGTAACGGAATTCGGACGCGGCCTCCGCGTCGGCCGGGACCCGCGCCAGGTCCTCGATCATGGTCGCGCCGATCTGGCCCGCGTAGTACGCCGAGCCACAGCCGAGGATCTTCACCCTGGCGAATCCGCGCAGGTCACGGGGAGTCAGGTTCAGACCGTCCAAACGGGACACTCCGAACCGGTCGTCGAGGCGGCCCCGGATCATCCGCTCCAGGCATTCCGGCTGCTCCTGGATCTCCTTGTACATGTAGTGCTGGTGACCGCCGAGATCGAGGTCGTCGGCCTTGATGTCGATCGCGGTCGCGGCCTTGCCGGTGTCGCTCTCGTCGACGGTGAAGGTGCGGTAGCCGGTGGCCGAGACGCTGGCGAACTCGCCGTCGTCGAGGTGCACCACCTGTGAGGTGTGGCGGACCAGCGCGGACAGGTCGCTGGCCACGAACATCTCCCGGTCGCCGACGCCGATGATCAGCGGCGAACCGTTACGCGCGACCACGACGCGGTCGGGGTGCCCGGTGTCGGTCACCGCGATCGCGTAGGTACCGGTGACGCGGGAAACGGCCTCGACGACAGCGTCTTCAAGGGTTTTCGCGGCCGACCGCGCGATGAGGTGGGCGAGCACCTCCGTGTCGGTCTCGGAGGTCAGCGTCACCCCGGCCTGGCTCAGTTGCTCGCGCAGGCTGTCGGCGTTGTCGATGATCCCGTTGTGCACCACGGAGATCCGGCCGTCCTCGGAGACGTGCGGATGGGCGTTCGCCTCGGTCGCCGGGCCGTGCGTCGCCCACCGCGTGTGCCCGATGCCGACCTTGCCCGCGAGTCGCTTGGGCAGGGCAGCCGTCAGATTCCGCACGCGCCCCACGATCCGGTGCACCTGGGCGCCTTTGCCGCCGAGGACGGAGATCCCGGCCGAGTCGTAGCCTCGGTACTCCAGCCGCGTCAGCCCCTCGATCAGGATGGGGGCCGCGTTCTGGCCGCCGATGTAGCCGACGATTCCGCACATGACGAGTCAACCTCACAAAGAAAACGGACGGATTTCACGCGAAGACCGGCGTGGTCTCCTCAGCCGTAGACGATGCGGCGCAGTTGCCGCTCGGACAGATCTGGAGGCGCGACGAGCCGACGGCTCAGTTCCCCGGCGATGAGCGGGAAGATCTCGGGGTTCTTCCTGCCCTCTGCCTGCAACTGGGCGTGCCGCGACCGGACGTAGTGCTCGACCGGTTGCCGGTAGAACGCCAGGACGTCCTCGACGACACGTGCGGCGATGGCCGTCGACAGACCCGTCGACAAGGCCACCTGCTCGACGATGTCCGCGTCCTCCACGCCCTCATCATGCACAGCGAAGGCCTGAAACACCAGTTCTTGCCCGAAATCGGGCAAGAACTGGTGTTTCACCGTCCGGACAACAGAGGTTGTTCGGCACCGAACAGACCTGGTGCTCCATCGGAGTGGCGGTCCCGATCCGTGCTACTGCCGGCGCGTTCTCGCGGCCAGACTGAAGACATGGCCGGTCAGCCCGACTCGCGAAGAGAATCCCGTCGAGGCCTCCTCGCCCCCGCCGAGCCGATGGTGCCGAGGCAGTTACCGCTGGCGGTCCGTGACTTCACCGGCCGCGCCGGCCATGTGGCCGCCCTCGACGCGCTCCTTTCCGAGAACGGACCGGGCAGCAGCACGGAAGCGGTGGTGATATCCGCCTTGGACGGAGCCGCCGGCATCGGCAAGACCTCCTTGGCGGTGCACTGGGCGCACCGGGTCCAAGGCCGTTTCCCCGACGGAACCCTGTATGTGAACATGCGCGGCTACGGCCCCGGTGAACCCGCCAGCCCCGGCGAAGTTCTGGACGGTTTTCTCCGTGCCTTGGGCACCCCGCCCGGTGACCTGCCGCAAGGCGTCGAGGCACAGGCCGGGCTGTACCGATCCCTGCTGGCCCGTCGGCAGATCCTGATCGTGCTGGACAACGTGAACAGCGCGGACCAGGTCCGGCCACTCCTGCCCGCCACCCCCGGCTGTATGGCCGTCGTGACCAGCCGGGACAGTCTCACCGGCCTGGTCGTGACCGAGTCCGCCACCCGGGTCACCTTGGATCTCCTCAGTTTCGCCGAGGCGCTGCAACTGGTGACCGGGATCGTCGGAGCGGGGCGGGCAGCGGCGGAGCCGGTCTCGGTCGCCGAGCTGATCAGACTCTGTGCGCGGCTCCCCCTGGCGTTGAGGATCGCCGCCAGCCGGGTCGGCAGCGACGGACAGACCAAGGTCGCCGACGTCGTCGCCGAATTGACCGATGACCGCGGCCGCCTCGACGTCCTGAGCAACTCCGGGGACGAACGTGCCGCTGTCCGCGCGGTCTTCGACTCGTCGTATCAGCGGCTCACCGCGGACCAGGCGTCGTTGTTCCGGCGATTGGGTCTCCATCCCGGCCCGGACCTGAGCCTGCACGCCGCGGCGGCCATCGGCGAACTCGACCTAAGGGAAACACGCAGACTGCTCGGCGCCCTCGCGGCGGCGCACCTGATCGAACCCTCCGCCGGCAACCGCTACCGTTTCCACGACCTTCTGCGCGCGTACGCCGCGGAACAGGCAATGGCCGTCGACAGCGCCGAAGAGCGCGATGAACTCCTGAAGTCACTGCTCAGGTGGTACGTGCACGCCACCCACACCTGCGACGTCCTCCTCTTCCCTGGTCACCTCAGGCTGCCTCCGCCGTCCGCCACGTCGAGCCCGCGGTTGCCGTTCGATGATCAACAAGGAGCGATGGCCTGGATCGAGGCCGAACGCTTCAACTGTCTCGCCGTCCTCCGGCTCGCCGCGGACACCGAGCTGCATCGGCACGTGATCCACCTCGCCGAAGGGTTCCGATTCCTGCTGCTGCTCGGCAGGCTGGACGAATGGCTCGAATGCGGGATAGCCGGACTGGAGGCCACTCGAAGATCCAACGACAGCGCCGCTGAAATCAGATTGCTACTCAATACCTCCGAGGCGCTCACACTGCTGAAACGCTGGAATGAGGCGCTGATCGAACTCGACAAGGCTATGGCCCTGTCGATCGAATTCGACGACGAGTACAACCGAGCGGCGGTTCTCAATGGGATCGGGTTGCTTTACTACGAGCGAGGACAATTCGACCGTGCGCTAAATCCCCTCTACGAAGCACTGCGCGTGATACCCGATGGCGAACGCATGGAAGGCGTCATCGAAGGCAATATCGGCCGCGCACACGCCGGACTCCAGCAGTATCGACAAGCGTTCGAGCATTGCGAGCGGGGGCTCGCCCTGCGTCGCCGCGTCGGCGACCGGACCGGGGAAGTCGGCGCGCTGAACGGGCTCGCACAGCTGTTGCAGAAAGTCGGCGACCACCGGAAGGCCGTCGAGGTGTGCCGGACCGCCATCGCGCGCGCCAGGGAGATCCGCGCACCACTGTCGATCGCCTATCCGTTGGACACGCTCGCCGATTCCCTTCTGGAGCTGGGCGAGACACCGGAAGCCGTCGAGTGCTTGCACGAGGCCGCCGTGCTCTTCGCCAGGTACGGCAACGAACAACACGCCGACCGAGCGCGTGAGCGCATCAAGAGGATCACCGACCCAGAATCACCTTCACCAGGCCGGTGACCAGATTCGCCCGCTCCGCCATCGACTCGACCAGCAGGTACTCGTGGTCCGCGTGAGCACCGCCGCCGACAGCGCCCAGACCGTCGAGGGTCGGGACGCCGATCGCGGCCGTGAGGTTGCCGTCGCTCCCGCCGCCGACGGCCACCCCGGCGACGCCGGGCAGCAGTCGTTCTGCCACGGCGAAGAGGCTCGCGGCGGCCGACTCGGGCATCGGGGGCCGGTGGATCCCGCCCCGCACGGTGATCTCCGCGCCGTGGAGACGCGGGGTCAGCGCGGCGAATCCCGCCTCGACGCGGTCTTTTTCGGCGGCGGTCTCGACCCGGACATCGACCACGACGGTTGCGGAGGCGGGGACGACATTGCTCGCCGTTCCCGCCGAAGCGACGGTCGGGGTGACGCTCGTCCCGCTCTCGGGCCTGCCGAGCGCCGCGATCTCCAGCACCTGGTGCGCCGCTTCGGTCAACGCGTTCACGCCGGCTTCGGGTTCGAGGCCCGCGTGCGACGCCCGGCCGGTGACGACGACCTCGAACGTGCCGCATCCCTTGCGGCCGATCTTGAGCCCGCCGCCGTCGGCCGCGCCTTCGAACACGAGCACCGTGCCGCACGCGCGGGCGCGTTCCTCGATGAGCGCCCGGGACGCGTGCGAGCCGGTTTCCTCGTCGGCGGTCACCAGGATCTCGACGCCGGTCAGGTCGTCGAGTGCCGCCAGGCCGTGGATCGCCTGCACCAGTCCGCCGAGCATGTCGAACACCCCGGGTCCGCTCACCCGGCCGTCGGCCACCGCGAACGGACGGCGTGCCAGCGTGCCGATCGGGAACACGGTGTCGTGGTGCCCCAGGATCAGCACGCGGGGCTCACCACCGCCGGTCCACCGGACGTGGGGCCCCGCCGCGCTTTCGACCAGGGTCGCCGTTCCGCCGAGGCGGGTCTCGACGAGGGCGGCGACCGCCTCGGCCGATGCCGTCAAAGCCTTGAGGTCACCCGAAGGCGACTCGATTTCGACGAGTGTCCTGAGGTCTTCGATCATCGCGTCGACAGTCATGCGAACAACCTTCGCGCATAAGATCGGGAAATGCTCGAAAACCTGCTCACACCGGAGACCAGGACCGATCCGTACCCGTTCTACCGCCAGGTCTTCGCCCGCGGCCCGGTGGTGAAGGCCGCCGACCGGTTCTTCGTGGTGAGCGGGTTCGAGGAGGCGTCCGCGCTGCTGCGGAACCCCGCGTTCGGGCACCCGGAGCCGGAGGTGCTGCCGGACCCGCACGAGAACGAGCCGGTGGACGATCAGGGCCGGGTGATCCGGTCGTTCCTCGCGCTCGACCCGCCCGACCACACGCGGCTGCGGCGGCTGGTCTCCAAGGCGTTCACGCCGAGGATGGTCGAACAACTCGCCCCGAGGGTCGAGGAACTGGCGAAGGAACTGGTCTCGAAGGCGCTCGAAATGGGCGAATTCGACCTGATGGCCGAGATCGCGAGGCCGCTGCCGGTCGTCATCGTCAGCGAGATGCTCGGCGTACCCCTCGCCGACCGTGACCGGTTCGAGGGATGGTCGCACGCCATGGGACGCGCGCTCGACCCGTCCTTCCTGATCGAGAAGGAGACCGTCGCCGCTGCTGTCGCCGCCCGGCGCGAGTTCGTCGCCTATTTCCGTGAACTGGCGAAGGAACGGCGGAAGCGGCCGACCGGCGATCTGTTCTCCGATCTGGTGTCGGTGTCCGACGAGGGCGACCGGCTCAGCGAGGGCGAACTGGTGATCACCGCGATGCTCCTGCTCGTCGCCGGGCACGAGACGACGACCAATCTGATCGGCAACGGGATGCTCGCGTTGCTGAACCACCCGGAGCAGCACCGGAAACTGGCCGAGGACCGGTCGAAGATCCCGAACGCGGTCGAGGAGATGCTCCGGTACGACTCCCCCGTCCAGCTGACCACGAGGATCGCCCTGCGGGACGCGACCGTCGGCGGCGAATCCGTCGGCGAAGGCGACCAGACGGTGGTGTTGCTGGGAGCGGCCAACCGCGACCCGCGCGCTTACGAGGCCCCGGACCGGTTCGACGTCGACCGCCCTTCGCCGAGGCATCTCGCGCTGGGGCAAGGCATCCACTTCTGCCTCGGCGCCCCATTGGCACGACTGGAGGCCCGGACCCTGTTCGAGACACTGCTCGGCACCGGTCATGCCTTCCACCTGACCGCTGATCCGGTCTGGATGAAGCAGGTGACGCTGCGCGGCCTCGACGGTCTGCGGCTCGAGTTCGCCTGACGGGGCGGAAAGTCCGGTTCTCGACCTTCGACGGTTGCCGTCGGCCGCCGGACTGCGCATGCTGTGCGCCAACCCGGCGTTGGTGGGGGTGCCTATGTACCAGGAACGCAAGGAGCCCGGCACGGCGAACACGGCCCGCCGATCGGTCCCGGACGCCGTCCGGTCCGGCCCCTTCCATCGCGCGCTCTCCGAAGCGGTGGAGCATCGCGGGCTTTCCCTGTCCCGTATTCGCGCGCATCTGGCGGCACGCGGTGTTTCCGTGGCCGAATCGACCTTGAGCTACTGGCAGCGCGGACTCCGGCATCCGTCGACGCCGCGATCGCTCGACATCGTCCGCGCGCTCGAAACGGTGCTCGGACTTCCCGCGGACAGCCTGGTCGTCCTGATCGGCCCGCAGCGAAGATCTCCCGGCGAAGGTGACCGCCGGCCTTCGGTGGCGGAACTGCGGCAAAGCTGGGCCGAAACCTGCTCGCTGCTGGATGAACTGAGCGAGTCACCCGGTGCGGCGGGAAACGCGAAGCTCGACGTCGTGACCGTCGTCGACGTGCTGACCATGACCTCGGAAGGACGGATCGCGGAAATCACCTCGACGATGGTGGTGCGGGCACGGGAGCCCGGCGCGGACGGCTTCGTGGTCACCCATCAGGACGAACCCGGCACCGACATGGAGGCCACGACGGTCTTCGCCGCCGACGGCTGCCGAAGAGGCAGAGTGCGCCGAAGCACCTCTTCGCCGGGAATGGTGTTCGAGCTCCTCTTCGACCGCGGCCTGGCCGAAGGGGAAACACACACCTTCGCGTTCGCCTTGCGCTTGGCCGCGTCTGTCCGTTCGACCTGTTTCCACCGGACAGTGCGGTCTCGCATGTCGGCCTACTTGCTTCGGATACGTTTCGACGTCGACGCGATTCCCGCCAGATGCGTCAAAACCGTGCGGGAGCGCGAAGAACTCGATCCCGTGGTCAGCGAACCACTGCACCCCGGGCCGGGTGCGACGGTCAGCGCCTACTTCGAGGATCTCGGCGTGGGGATCGCGGGGATCGACCTCATCTGGGAGTGAGGCGGCGCTTCCGCGACACCAGGAACACCACGATTCCCAGCCCGGCGATCCCGGCGGCGATCAGGCCGGCCACGATCGAGACGGGCAGGCCGGTGTCGGCGGGCGGAGGCGTGGCCTGCGCGAAGCCGATTCCCTGGTTTCGCTGGTAGTCCGAACCCGGCAGCTTGTCGGCGTAGCGGCCGTGCACTTCTCGCTGATAGTCGGAAAGCGAGAGGAACTTCCCCACCGGTGTCTGGGGAAGACTCGCTTGCAGGAGCACCACACCGTCGGGGCCCAGCTCGTACCAGCCGTTGATCTGCGGCTCGTTGAGCAGGACCGAACCGGGCCGGAGCCGCCCGCTCAGCGTCTCTTCGTCGTTCCCGGAGAACACGCTCGCCGCGACCCACGTTCCCGGACTTTCCGGCATCGCCTGAAGCGTCGCCTTCTGGCCGGAATCCGCGGTGGCCGTCACCGCGACGGATCTCAGCACACCGGCCGGCGCCCCTGCCGTGCCTCTGACGAACTCGGGATTGAGGGTGTAGACGGGGATTCCCTTCTCCCCCATCGTGATCCGTCGCGGTTCGATATGGTCGACCTGCCGGAAGTTCGATTTCGCGAGACCGATCGCGCCCGGTTCGCCCGCGACGCGCACCGCGGCCGCGAGATCGTCGGCCGAGGGCGGGACGACTCCCTCACCGGCCGCGGCGGGCGACGTGGCGGGCAAGAGGACCGCGACGGCCACCACGAGACAACTGGAGAACTTCCGGCAGATCTTGTTCATGACCGCTTCTCAGCCCTTCCGGATGTTGACGATGGTGTCGTTCCAGCGGAACTGGCCGTTGCTGCGGTACTGGTTGTAGTTCCAGGTCTGGTAGCGCTGGTAGGTCGGCCACGGGTCACCGACCATGATCGACTGGTTCGCCGAGTCGTAGCCGTAGATCACCTCGGCGTGGCCGCCGCCGGAGGTCCAGTAGATCCCTGTCAGGTTCAGGATTCCGGCGTCGACCTGGGCGACGACGGAGTTGAAACCGATGGGACCGCCCGCGTCCTGCGCGGAGAAGCCGGTGCCGCGGAAACCGCGGATGATCTCGGGGATCTGGGCGGGTTGATTCGGGCAGTACCCGGCCGACGTGCCCTTGCCCGCCGCGCAGAACTGGGCCTGGGTGGCCGTGCCGCCCTGCGACCGCTCGATGCTCGAACCGTCCGCCGCCCAGCACCACTGGTTGTACTGCTGGACCTGCTGGGTGTAGTTCAGCTGCTTCGAGGCCGCCGTCGCGGCGATCGTCGTCGCGGTCCCGGCCACCGGGGCGATCTCACGCACCTGGGTGTGGGTCTGGGTCTGGATCAGGCCGTTGGGCCGGTCCCCGGCATCGCCGGGCTGCGCGAGAGCGGTGGCGGGCAGCATGCTCAGCGCGAAGACGGCGGCTCCGGTGGCCAGCGCGGCCCTCGAAAGGCTCTTCACAGATGTCTCCTTTGGCATGGGGATGGGGAGATCACCGTGCGCTGACCCGTCTCCGGGGACAACATCCTCAAGGCGCGCCAAAGAAACGCTGTGATCGTTCACAGGAGCCGTGGTGGGGCGGGCGCGGTCTTCGCGCAAGATTCACGGCCCGTTCACAAAGGATGTGAATCCACCACGGGCCGGGTTTTCAGTTCCTTGGTGTCGCGAGTGTGGTGGGCCGGGTGCGGCCCCGCAAGGTGACGTCCTCCGTCGCCTTCCAATGCTCGGCCTCGGTCTCGGCCGCCGACTCGACCGCCGTCCACGAAGCGAGCAATCGGGCTTCGACGTTCTTCGCCAGCTCCGTCAGCCGGGCGGCTTCGTTGACCGGGTCGCCGATCACCGTGTACTCGAACCGCCGTGGGTCGCCGACGTTCCCGGCCACCACTTCGCCCGTCGCCACGCCGATCCCGGCCGGGCATTCCGGCACCTCCGCCGCCAGCCTGCGCCCGATCGCCCGGCCGGCGGACAGCGCGAGGGTCGCATGATCCGCCAGCCGCACCGGTGCGCCGAAGATCGCGAGGGCAGCGTCACCGACGAACTTGTTGACCAGCCCGTGGTTGCGGTCGACCTCGTCGACCACCACCGCGAAGAACCGGTTGAGCAGGCCGACGACCTCCTCGGGCGGACGGCTGGCGGCCAGCGTGGTCGAGCCGATCAGATCGACGAACAACACCGACACCGTCCGCACGGTGCCGCCGAGTTCGGCGGACGTCCGCATCGCCTCGATCGCGACGTCCTCGCCTACATGCCTGCCGAACAGGTCCCGCAAACGTTCGCGTTCGGCGAGACCGGCGGTCATCCCGTTGAAGCCTGCCTGCAGCAGTCCGAGTTCGGTGCCGTCGTAGACCGGGATCTCGACGGCGAAGTCACCGGCCCGGACCCGGCCCAGCGCGTGCTGCACCGACCGGATCGGGTTCACCACGGCGCGGGCGGTGAACACGGTCACCAGCAGGCCGAAGCACAGCACCACCAAACCGAGCGCGATCACCGAGATGGCGAGCTTCGTGGTCGAGACGTCGCCGCGCACCCACGCCAGCACGGCCGTGACGACGAGCCCGGCCACCGGCACTCCGGTGCCGAGGCACCAGAACAACAGCATCCGCAGGTTGACCCCGCCGCTGAGCGGCCGCGCCGGCGAGGTGCCCGACAGGGCCAAAGCCGCGTACGGCCGCAGGATGAACTCTCCGGCCAGGTAAGCGATCGCGCAGACGACGACGCCGGCGAAGGCGACGACGAGCAGTTCGGTCAGCACGACCCGCGGCTGTACCAGCGCGGCCAGCGCGCCGAACACCACGGTCGCGACGCCCCACAGCACCGCCTGCACCAGCGTCAGGCGCAACGGGACCCGCAGGCTGGCGGCGCGTTCCGCGTCGGTCGGCGTCCGGCCGTCGGCCGCCCAGCGCAACGTTCGCAGCGCGCCGCGAGTGCCCCACAGCGCCCCCACGACGACGGCGGAGACCACGTAGACGGGAACCGCGATGGCGGTGACGCGGACGAGGTCGCCGGACATACCGGGAGCGGGCATGAGCAACGCCGCCAGCCCGACCACGACCAGCGCGCCGATGACGTTGGTCGCGATGAGCGTCCCGGTGAGCAATCCCTGGACGCGACGGCGCAACACGGCCGCGTCCTGATCGAGCGGGCCGAGCAGCCAGGAGCCGAACGGCCCTTGCCCGCGGCCCCGCGCAGAAGAGTCCTTGACTGGTCGCACCCGTACCCGCCGTTCACCCGGTTTGAGTGAACGACTGTACACCGAAACTCCTCGAGCCGAAGACCTGGTGCGACGATATCCGTTTTACGACGGACGGCCGCAGCGGCAGCGCCCATCCAGCGGGCGAACCCCGCGGCACTCCGGTTCTAGCGTGGTAGCCATGAGAAAAACATTGCTCGCGCTGCTCGGCGCGGCCGCCATCACCGGCACGATCGCCACTCCCGCTTCCGCGAGTGCCCTGGAGACGAGGGAATTCATCGGCTACGGGTCGAGCGACTTCGGCCTCGAACTCATCTACGCCCGGCATCACGCCAGGAACCAGGCGATTTGGGCCGGTTTCACGGACTGCGTGGAGTACGACAAGATCCTTTCCCCGTACAACGCGAGGGTCTTCTGGCGCTGCACGCGCTGAGCCCCGGGGACCAATCCGGCGTGCGCCATGCTCCGAATGCCGGGTATGGACCAAGGAGACCTCGCCCCGGACTTCACCCTGCCCGACGACAAGGGCCAGGACCGCACGCTGTCGGACTTCCTGTCCTCCGGACCGGTCGCGCTGTTCTTCTACCCGGCCGCGATGACCGGCGGCTGCACTTCGGAGAGCTGCCACTTCCGCGACCTGGCCGCGGAATTCGGCGAAGTCGGCGCACACCGCGTCGGGATCAGCCCCGACGGCATCACCAAACAACGCGAATTCTCCGCCCTGCACGGCTTCGACTACCCGTTGCTGTCCGATGTGGACGGTACCGTCGCCAAGCAGTTCGGCGTCTGGCGCCGGTTCAGCCCGTTGCACGCCAAGCGGCGCACCTTCGTCATCGACACCGACCGCAAGATCATCGAGGTCGTCAAAAGCGAGCTGAAGTTCGACGTCCACGCCGACAAGGCGCTCGCCGCCCTGCGCGAACGCACGACCAAGGACGCCTAAGCGATCAGCGAAAGCGCGGCTGTACCGTCGAAAAGCGCCCGCGAGCGGGCCGTGATGCCGGCGTCCCGGGCGGCGAGCGCGGAGGCGACGTCCTCCAGCCGCCGGGATCGCCGCAACTCCGGCATCAGCGCGCGCAGGGGCTCGACGCGGTACCCGGCCAGCCGCAGCTGACGCACGATCCGGGCGTCCCGCACCTGGGACGGCGTGTACCGCCGTGTCCCCCGCTGATCGCGGCCGGGGACGACGAGCCGTTCCGTGTCCCAGTGCCGCAACGTCGACGGACGCAGTCCGAGGGCCGACGCGAGTTCGGACACGCTCATCGAGTCCGAGCCGCGCACGTCTTCGATCGGTTCGCGGGAGATCATCCGGACGGCTTCCCTCGCCTCCCGCAGATCCGCGCGCTCGGCGTCGAGCCCGGCGTGGGCCGCGTCGAGGAGTGCGAGCACCTCGGCGAACGGGTCCCGGTGAAAGGCCCGGACGATCTTCTTGGCCTCGACCGGCCCCACCCCGGCGGCGAGCGCGCGGTAGGCCAGCGCGGAGCGGAGATGGATCTCCTCGTAGCTCCGGTACCCCGAGGCCGTCCGCGTCGCCGCCGGGAGCACACCGTCGCGTTCGAGGTTGCGCACCTGCTGGACGGAATACCCCGCCCGCCGCGCGATCGCCGCGGTACGCATTCCGGCTGATTTGAGACTTGGCACCTTCACTCCATCGAAAACAGGCTCGAACCCTCCATAAGCACTTTAATGTGACGCTTGAGCACATGACCATCGACGAGATCATCCGTTTCGTGTCCGGCCTCGACGGCGTCCTGGCCCTCACCCCGGCACCCGGCGACGACTGGCCCGAGCTCAGCTGGGGCGACGCGTTCTTCTACTACTCCCCCGACGGCGTCGTCCCGACGAACATCCAGCCCTTCGCGACGGTCGTGACCAAGAACTACCCCGGCGACGAGGCCTCGCGCCTGGACCGGGCGGACACCTTCCGCGTGAACATCCACGCCGGGAAGGACGAGTTCGTCCGGCGACTCGGCCGTACGCCTCGGGAAGCGGCCGAGACCGACGTCGATCCCGGCGCGGCCGACACCGTGCTCGCCCATCCCGTCTACGGGACCGCGGGCTGGCTGGCGGTGGTGAACCCGGCGTCACGGACCGAGACGGTCACCCGCGAACTGCTCGGCACGGCCTATCACCGAGCGCGTGCGCGCTACGAACGACGTGATCGCGATTAGGGCCGCAACAAGACGTCCAGCATCCGCAGCAATTCCCCCGCCCGGCGGCCACCGGCCGGGGCGTCCGGATAGCGCTTCAGGACGTCCGCCACGACGGGACCGGCGAGCCCGGCCATCTTCTCGATGTATCCGGCGCCGACGGCGGGATCGTCGCCGGCGTCGAGTTCGAAGGCGCGGGCCGCGTTGGCAGCGGCACCGAGGATGTGCGGGACCTGGGTCGCTTTCGCCAGCGGGTGCAGATACGCGGACGCTCCCGCGTGACCGGCGGCGCGGGCCGCGTCGAACGCGGCTTCACGACCGTTTTCCCGGGCGACCCGCGCCGCCCGGTGCGCGTCCAGCGCGGTCACCCGCAAGGCCTTCGTCCGCTTGCCCCCGGCCGCGAACCCGCGTGCCTCGTCGAGCACGGCCCGCGGGCGCGGGTCATCCGGGCACTCACGCTCGAAGATCACCAGGGCGGGCTCCGCGCAGGCCACGGAGAAGGCCGTGACCGCACGCAGTTCAGCCAGGTCGAGGTCGATCATGAGGTTCTTGTCCGCCGCCGTCATTCTCTCGACTGTATCGTTGAACCGCCGGTTGGTACTTCAGAGCGATGGTGGCAGGACAGTGGGCCGAAACCTTCAAACCCGTGAGCGGCTCAGGCCGGTCGATCTCGCGCGTGAGCACGGTCTGTCCACCCAGGCTGTCCGCAACTACGAGGCGGACGGGATCCTCCCCGCCGCCGAACGTAGCCCGCATGGATATCGCACCTACACACCGCTGCACGCGCAAGCCCTGCGCGCGTTCCTCGCCCTCGTGCCGGGGCACGGTCACGCGACGGCGTCGTCGATCATGGCGGCGGTCAACCGGGACGCGATCGAGGAGGCGCTCCGGCTCGTCGACGAGAGCCACGCCCAGCTACTCGACGACCGCCGCACCCTCCAAGCCGTCGCTGCCGCGCTCCGCGACCTCGAACCCGTGCCGCAGGAACGGGGCGACCTGTTCGTCGGTCCGCTGGCCCGGAAACTCGGCGTCCGGCCCGCCACCCTGCGCAAATGGGAACGCGCCGGCCTTCTCCGGCCCGAACGTGACCCGCGGACGGGCTACCGCGTCTACAGCGCGGCCGACGTGCGCGACGCCAAACTGACCCATCAGCTCCGGCGGGGCGGCTATCTCCTGGAGCGGATCGCGCCGCTGATCGAGCAGGTCCGCTCGGCCGGCGGCGTCGTGCCGCTGGAGACGACGCTGCACGACTGGCACACCCGGCTCTCGGCAAGGGGCCGCGCCCTGCTCTCCGGCGCCGCCGCTTTGGACGCCTACCTCGGCTCGCAGAATTCCTGACACTTTTGTGACAATGACACTTCCGCGCACTACGCGGGCAATTCACGTTTTACGCCTACGAAAGTAGGAGTGCCCCGGCGGAACCTACTTTCGGCGCTACGGCGCGATAGTCGGCCGCTCGTACTGTTCGTCGCGTCGAGATGAACCGCCCGGTCCCTGCCATTTCCGAACATATTCCGGCGGTTCGTCATTCCTCCTTATCGAAGGAAATTCGCATGCGAATTCGCGGACCCGTCATGCTCACTCTGCTGAGCGTCTGCGCCGGAATCGGCGCGCTCGCCGTCCCGGCGACCGCCGCTCCGGCCGCCGCCTACGACCAGACGATGCTCGAGACTCTCGCGTCCCAGCTCGGGGTCAGCCCCCTTCAGGCCGCGCAGAAGCTGGACCACGAGAAGAACCTGATCTCGTCGCTGGAGAGCATCAGAAACCGTGGCCTCCACACCGACGGCGCGTACTTCGACGACGCCGGCGCCCTCGTGGTGAACGCCGCCGACGCCGGGTCCGCCCAAGCCCTCCGCTCTGCCGGGCTGACGCCGCGCACCGGCGCCCGTGGCGAGAAGGCGCTGAACACCCTGTCCGCCACTGTCGGCAGTGTGATCGGCGCAGATGTCACCCAGGTGCAGTCCTGGGGCCCGGAACTCGCCGTCGACCAGGTCGTCGTCACCGTGCAGCCGGGCGCCGACCGCGCCCTCGTCCAGCGGCTTTCGGCGCTGTCCGGCGTGACCGTCCGGACCGGGGTCGCCAACGGCAACACCACTCAGGCCGACGTCATCCCCGGCCAGATCATGGACCTCGACCCCGGCACCAACTGCTCCCTCGGCTTCCCCGGCACCACCAGCGACGGCGACAACGTGCTGCTCACCGCCGGACACTGCGTCGAAGGCAACCCGGACATCCTCAACCGCAACGGCGTGCACATCGGCCGGGGCGTCGCCACCGAATTCCCGTCGGCCGACATGGGCCTGATGGACATCGACGACGAGGACACCGGCCGCGGCTACGTGGACACCCGCAAGGGCACCACGGTGCGGATCACCGGCAGCTCGAAGGCGCCGGTCGGCACCACGCTGTGCAAGGCGGGCAACACCACCGGCTGGACCTGCGGCAAGATCACCGCCTACAACCAGACCGTGCGCTACAGCGGGGAAAGCGTCGCCACCAGCGGCCTGGCCAAGTCCACTGTCTGCACCGAAGGCGGCGACAGCGGCGGTGCCTACATCGCGGGCAACACCGCGCAGGGCATGACCTCCGGCGGCCCGAACGACGGGCACGACTGCGGCTACAACCAGGGCTCCAACGCCACCGGCTCGTACTCCTACTACCAGCCCGTCGTGGACGCGGCGTACAACTACGGGGTCACGCTGACCCGGTCCTGACGCGTTATGCCGGGGAGCGGCGGTCGCTCCCCGGCCTCGTCGTTTCCGGTCTTGGCATGGACTGTGTGGATTTTGGGATGTTATCGCCTACCTGCTCCGGACCGGCCCGAGGTTGACGAGGCCACCCCGGCGCCGCCTGAGAAATCCGCATCACTGTGGTCGTCGCCACGAAACGGCAAAGGAAGCCTTCGACATATCAACGAACACGACATCAGGGTTTAAGAGCGACGCCCGCCAAACCGCGAGACCCCACCAAACCGTCCAGCTCAGGTAATTCGCTTTCAGACCGCCATTCCGGTAACCACACCAGGCCGGGCTCGACCAGCCGCAGTCCGGTGAAGAACGCGGCGATCTCCTCCCGCCCGCGAAGCGTGACGGCGCTGTTGGTCCGGCGGCGATAGGAATCGACGACGCCCTCAGACCGTTCGTGCAGCGCAGTGTCCTCGGCCGGGACATGGATATGCGAGAGCGCCATGAAGCTGCCGGACGGCAACCGCTCCAGGTATCCGCCGAGGGTGGCGTGCGGAGTGGTGTCGTCGGGCATGAAATGCAGCAACGCCACGGCCAGCAGGCCGATCGGCTGACCGGGATCGATCAGCCCGGTGTCGATCACCTGGTTCCACAACCGTGGGCCGTCGTGGAAATCGCCGTCCAGCGCGGTGTGCCGGGCCGGGTCGGCGGTCTGTTCCAGCAGGATCTCGGCGTGGGCCTGCGCGATCGGTTCGTTGTCGATGTAGACGACCCGGCATTCGCCCGGCGCGGCATCCTCGGCGACTTCGTGCACGTTGCCTTGGGTCGGCAGACCGGAACCGATGTCCACGAATTGCCGGATGCCCTGATCGACCATGTAGCGCACGGCGCGACCGAGAAACGCCCGGTTGGCACGCGCGAAATCCCGCATCGACGGGATCAGCCGTAGCTGTTCCTCGGCGAATCGCTGATCGACGGCGTAGTTGTGCACCCCGCCGAGCAGGTAGTCGTACACCCGGCCGACCGACACCTTGTTCACCGAATCCGCCAGCCGCTGCGCCGCGTCCCGGGCGCTCGCTTTCTCCCCCATGGGCCGAAGATAGCGGATCCGGCGAGAACGGAGTCTCGTGAATGGCAAGGACGGTTGGTGAGGGGAAGGGCAAAGGTGGCGCGCCTGCCCGCGCGGTCGCGACGAGAGCCGCTGCCCCCAATGCCGCATTGGAGACGCTCAGTGGCGGGTAGCGAAGGACTCTTTCACTACCTTCAGGGTAGGCAAGGAGGCCTTCGCGGCCAGGTGAAAGCGCGCGCAGGGGCGGCGGAACACCACCCGCGGCCACTCACGACCACCTTGTGCTCAAGACTTCAGGAACCGGACCAGTTCGGCGCTCACGAACTCCGGGTTCTCCTCGGCGAGCCAGTGCCCGGCCCGCGGCACCTCGACCGCGCGGGCGAGGTTGGCGACGCGGGGTGCCAGCGTCGCCTTTTGTGGTTCGAGCAGTCCTTCGGCGGTCATCAGCAACGTCGGAGTGGTGATGGGCTTCGCGCCGACGTTCGCGGTCGCGTCCTGGCCGAGCGTCCGGTAGAGCTCGAAGCCGCCGTGCAGGACCTCGGGCTTGCTGTAGGTCCTGGCGTATTCGCCGATCTCGGCCTCGTCGAAGGGCGACGGCGCCCCGGGCCCGCCGAAAGCCGTTCCCGAGTAGGCGACTTGGGGATAGAACAGGGAAAGGTACTCGCGGACGTCATCGCCGACGACCGCCTCGGGAACCGTTTTCTGCGAGTGAAAGGCGATGTGCCAGCTCAGGTTCCGGTAGGCCGTCGCGTCAAGCGCGGGGCCCGGCAGCGGGAGGTCGAGATAGGCGAGGTGCGTGAGGTCGCCGGGGAACTGCGCCGCGTACTGGAAGGCGACCGCGGCACCGAGATCGTGGCCGACGATCCGGGCGTCGCGCAGGCCGAGGCGTCCGGCGACGAGGCCGTGCACATAGCGGGCGAGGGTGGCCTTGTCGTAGCTGGGCGGTGCGCCGGTGCTGTCACCGAGGCCGGGGAGATCGAGTGCGTACACCGTGAAGTGTTCAGCCAGCGCGGGCATGACGCGGTGCCAGCCGTACCAGGTCTGCGGCCAGCCGTGCAGCAGGACGAGCGGCGCGCCTTTGCCACCGGTGACGTAGTGCATCTTCACGCCGTCGACGTCGGCGAATTCATGGCGGAACTGGTGCGCGAAACTCGCGTCGCCGCGGGTGATGTTCTCGTAGGGCGGGGCCTCCGGCGGCGAACCGCAGGCCGTCATGAGGACGAGGGCCGCGAGGAGTGCGGCGGCTCGGTGAAGCATGGAAGTCTCCTTTTCAGCGCCCGGTGGCGCCGTCGATCAGTTCGCGCAGGATGTCGGCGTGTCCCGCGTGCCGCGCGGTTTCCTCGATCAGATGAGTCAACGTCCAGCGCCGCGAACCCCGGCGAGGGCCCGCTTCGGCGAGGTCGTCCCATGACGCGATTTCGTCGTTCGCTTCGGCGATGGTTTCCCGGTAGGCGGCGAGAAGCGACGCCGTCGTGTCGTCCGGGGCGGGATGGAACGTCGCTTTCCAGTCGGCGACGTCGTGGCCGAGCAGCCAATGGCGTTCCACATGGGTCAGGTGTTTGACCAGGCCGAGCAGATTCGTGCCGGAGGGCACGCCGGGGACCCGGGCTCGATCCTCCGGCACCCCTTCGGCTTTGGCCGCGACGGCGGCACGCAGGTAGTCGAGGAAACCGGCGAGCACGTCCTTCTCGCCTGCTCCTGTCGACGGCGGCCCGGCGTCGCGTTTCCACCTCATCGCTCCCCCCGCCAAAGCACCAGGATGTGGTCGACGACGGTCGCGGTCCGGCCACCGGGGCCGGTGGCGCGCCGTTCCGAAGCCTCCGCGCGCTCGACCGACCACTCCACGGGATCGAGGGCCAGCTCAGCGGCCACTTCGAGTGGTGTGGGGTACCGAGCATCCTGGTCCCACGACCACGGTGCGGCCGAGCCGTGATCGACGACGACCAGCCGTCCACCGGGGTTCACCGACTTCGCGGCGGTCCGCAGCACGCTGGCCCGGTCCAGCGCGAAAGGCGTGTGGAAGTACTGCGCGGACACCAGATCGAAGGAGCCGCCGGGGAAGTCTTCGGCGAGATCGACGCGGAGGGCCGTAATCGGCTCACCGCGCGCTTGGAGCGAGCGCACGGCCGCGCCGGAGATGTCGACCGCGGTCACTCGCCACCCTCGAGCGGCCAGCCACATCGCGTCTCCCCCGCCGCCGCAGCCGAGATCGAGCGCCGCGCCAGGGGCCAGCGGGCCGGCTATCTCGGCCAGTCTCGCGTTCACCTCCGGCGTTCCGGCGGAACGCCGCTCGTAGAGCCCGTCCCAGAATTTCGTTGCGTTCATGGTCGCCACTGTCGCCTCGGGCGACGCGAACTGGCACGGAAACTTGCCGACCTGGCAAGATCGACGGCATGGCGGACGAGACGGACGAGGTACTGGAGGCGGTGGGGCCCCGGCTGCGCGTCTTGCGCAAACACCGTGGGCTGACCTTGGCCGAGTTGTCGGCGGCGACCGGGATCTCGGAAAGTACCCTGTCTCGGCTGGAAAGCGGCGGACGGCGGCCCACCTTGGAACTACTGCTGCCGCTGGCCCGCGTGCACGGCGTACCACTCGACGACCTCGTCGGCGCCCCTCGGACCGGCGACCCGCGGATCCATCTGGAGCCGATCCACCGGCACGGCATGACCTTCCTGCCGCTCACCCGCCGCGCCGGCGGGGTGCAGGCGTTCAAGATGCTCATTCCCAGCCGTCCGGAACCGGCGGAACCCACTCCGCAGACCCACGGCGGCTACGAATGGGTGTATGTCCTCAATGGACGGCTGCGGCTGGTGGTCGGCGACCGTGACCTGGTCCTGCCGCCCGGGGAGGCCGCCGAATTCGACACCGCGCTGCCGCATTGGCTCGGCTCGGCCGACGGTCGCGTCGTCGAGACGCTGGTCCTTTTCGGACCGCAGGGCGAACGCGCCCACGTCCGGCGCTAGTTCGTGCGCTGAAGCAGGAGCGCTAGAGCCAGTCGTGTTCGCGGGCGTACCTCGCCGCCTCGTGCCGGGTCTGGGTCTGCGTCTTCTGCATGGCGTTGGACAGGTAGTTGCGCACCGTGCCCTGCGCGAGGTGGAGCTGGGCGGCGATCTCGGCGACGGAATACCCCTCTCCGGTCACCCGCAGGACCTCGAGTTCACGCTCGGTGAGCGGACAGTCGTCGACGACGGCGAGTGCCGAGACGTCCGGGTCGATCCAGCGTTTGCCCTGGTGCAGTGCGGCGATGACGAACGTGATGTGCGAAGGTTCGGCCGCCTTGCTGACGAAACCCTGGACGCCGAGTTTGAGGGCTTTGCGGAGCACCCCGGGTTTCGCGTGCCGGGTCAGCATGAGGATGACCTGGTTCGGCCGGGTACGGCGAATTTCGGCGACCGCGCCGAGCCCGTCCACACCGGGCATTTCGAGGTCGATGACGAGGACGTCGGGCTCGTGCCTCAGCGTTGCCTCGACGGCCTCCTCACCGTTCTCCGCCTCGGCGAGCACGGTGATCTCGCCCTCGAGCGGGAGCAGCGCGGCCATCGCCTTGCGGAGCAGGGCCTCGTCGTCGGCGAGCACCACCGTGGTCATCGTTTCTCCAGTGCTTCGGAACGCCTGTGCGGGAAGGCCGCGGCCGTCAGGAACTGCCCGTCCTCCTGCTCGACCGTCAGTTCACCGCCGTCCGCGACGACGCGTTGTTCGAGCGCGGCCAGCCCCCGGAGCTCGGGCAGCGGCGCTCGCTGGGCGCCGTCGTTGACGATGGTGATACTCCACTCCGACAGCGTGATCCGCACCCGGGTCGCCTGCGCGTGGCGCAGGATGTTGGTCGTGGTCTCGCGGAGAACCTGGCCGAGCACCCTGCCCGCCCCCGGATCGACGTCACCCTCTCGGTTGATGCGCACGCGGATGCCCGCGGCTTCGAAGAGGTTCCTGGCGTTTTCCAGTTCGGCGGAGAGGTTGAGTCGCCGCTGCGCGTAGGCGAGTTCCTTCGTCTGGGTGATCGTGTCGCTGACGAGCGCGTGGATCTCCCCCAGTTCCTGCTTCGCCCGCTCGGCGTCGATGTCCACCAGCTTCCTGGCGAGCGCGGTCTTCAGTTTCACCACGTGGAGGGTGTGGCCCTGGATGTCGTGCAGGTCGCTCGCGAACCGGACGCGTTCCCGGATGACGGCCAATTCCGCCTCCCGCTCCCGCGACTCCTCGAGTTCGTGGACGACGTCGTAGAACCTCTTGTTGGGGAACATGAGCCCGAGCACGATGGCGGTGAGCGCGGCCGGGACGAAGACGAACTTGACCAGCTCTTCGGACACGTCTTCTTGCGTGACCAGCAGTCTCGTCGCGCCCACCGCCGCGATGTACGCGACGAGCGTGATCGCGGCCGCGATCCGGTGACGGGGAAGTTGGGGAACGACGAAAGAGCCCACGATAAGGATCCCGAAGAACGCCGAACCGCCGCCGACCACCAGCACGGAGAACGGCCACACGAGGGCCGTGACGACCAGGCACGGGATCGCGACCCGCATGAGCTCACCCGACGTCCACCGCACGAAGGCGACCATGGCCGCCAGCACGCTCGCGCTCAGGACGACCACGTGCCACCAGGTCCGCGCGTCCGACGCCACCACGATCACCCCGGCGACGGTGAACAGCGGGAGGAACATGGTGAGGTTGAGCTTGCGCAGCTTTCCCCGCGCCGGCTCGGTGTCCACATCAGACATGGACCCAGTATCGGCCCTCCAGTGCGGCGGGCAACAGTGACACCGCGTCATGGGTTCACCCCAACGAATGTCATGGGTCGATCATGACGTGACCGCACTGGCCGGGAAGTGCCCGAGACGTTGTGATTCAAGGCATGACTTCGACACCAGTGATCGACGTTGACCGCCTCAACCTGAAGTACGGCGACTTCCACGCCGTGAAGGATCTGTCCTTCCAGGTCGGGCGAGGCGAATTCTACGCCCTGCTCGGCACGAACGGGGCAGGCAAGACCTCGACCCTGGAAACCCTTGAAGGACACCGGACTCCGACGTCCGGCACGGTCCGCGTCCTGGGGAAGAGCCCGCGAGACCGCGCCGCCGTGCGGCCCAAGATGGGCATCATGTTGCAGGAGAGCGGGTTCGCGCCGGATCTGACGGTGAAGGAATCGATCCGCCTGATCGGGGCGCTGACCCAGCGCACGGACCGGCTCGAACGCGTGCTCGGCGTCGTGGATCTGACGCGCAAGGCGACCACGAAAGTGTCACAGCTGTCCGGCGGAGAGAAGCGGCGGCTGGACTTCGCGACCGCGGTGTACGGCTCGCCCGAGCTGGTGTTCCTAGACGAGCCGACGACCGGTCTGGACATCCAGTCGCGGGACGCGCTGTGGGACGCGGTCGACAAATTGCGCGAGGACGGTTCGACGATCGTGCTCACCACGCACTACCTGGAGGAAGCCCAGCAGCGCGCCGACCGCATCGGCCTGATGCACCGGGGCACCTTCCACCAGGAGGGCACGGTCGCCGAGCTGACCAGGACGCTGCCGGCCGTGATCCGGTTCAGCCTGCCGCCCTCGGCTCCGGCGCTGCCGTTGCAAGGCAAGCGGGAGCACGACGGGAAGTTCGTCATCGAGACCTTCGGCTTGCAGAAGGACCTGCACACGCTGCTGCGGTGGGCGCAGGACAACGCGATCGAACTGCGGGACCTGGAGGCGGGCCCGACCCGGCTCGACGACGTGTTCCGCGCCATCGACAACGACTAGTTACGCGTGATCAGGCGGCGATCTCGCGTGATCAGGCGGCGGTTACGCGTGATTGGACGGAGATCTCGCGTGAAGGCGTGAGATCTCCGCCCAATCACGCGAGATCGCCGTCCAGTCACGGGTAAGACCCGCAGGATCACGCGACGACTAGCCCACCTTTCCCTTTACGCAAAGGAATCCAGTCATGCTTTCGATAGCCCGTAGCGAGCTGATCCAGATCTTCCGGAACCGCTCGGTCCTGATCACCAGTTTCGTGATGCCCATCGCGATCTGCGCGTTCTTCGTCTATCAGCACGAAATCTTCGCGAAGATCGGCAGTCTCGGCTATATCGCGGCGATCGTGATGTTCACCGTGTGCGCCTTCGGCCTCTACACCAGCGCGGTGACCACGCTGGCGTCACGCCGCCAGAACCTGTTCCTCAAGCGGCTGCGCTCCACCGCCGCCGGTGACGCCTCCATCCTGACCGGGCTGGTCCTGCCGGTCACCGCCATCGCGCTCGTCCAGGTGGCCGTGATCATGACCGTGCTGGGCGTCGTCACCGGTTCACCCGCCAACATCGGCCTGCTGGTGCTGGCCGTCCTCGCCACCGTCGCGATGATGATCGGGCTCGGCCTCGCCACCGCCGGACTGACCAACTCCCCCGAGCACGCCCAGGTCACCACGCTGCCGGTGACCCTCGGCGTCATCGCGGTCGCCTCCTGGGTCGGTATCTCGGGCACCGACGACCTCACCTTGCTCAAGCGCCTGCTGCCGGGCGGGTCGGCCACCGAACTCGTCGTCAACGCCTGGAACGGCGGCGTCGCCGTCTCCGAATCGCTGCTCCTGCTCGCCCCGACCCTGGCCTGGGTCGTCGTCGCCGTGGCGCTGGCCTCCCGGCTCTTCCGCTGGGAACCGCGCCGGTGACCGTCCGAAGTGGACTTCCGTTTTCGTTGACCCGAGGAGGAAAACCCCATGCGTAAAGCCTTGCTTCCCGTTATCGCGGCCGCGTTGGTGACCGCGGCGACACCGGCGGTGGCCGCGGCGTCGCCCCCGCCGAAGTGGGGGCCGTGCCCGGCGGAGGCGGCCGGTCTCGGGCTGGAGTGCGGCACCCTCGACGTCCCGCTGGACTACCGTGACCCCGGCGGGAAGACCATCGAGATCGCGATCTCGCGCCTGGCGAGCGCCAAGCCGGAGAAGCGCCGCGGTGTGCTGCTGACCAACACCGGCGGCCCCGGCGGTGAAGGACTGGCCTATCCGGACATCCTCAAGAAGCTGAAGATCCCGCAGGAAGTGCTGGACAGCTACGACGTGATCGGGATGGACCCGCGCGGTGTCCACAACAGCACCCCGGTGACCTGCGGGCTGACCGTCGCGGAGCATCCGTCCAACATCCCGAGGTACGCCCGGAACTCCGCCGACGTCACGAGCGAGGCCCAGCGCGTCGCCGCCGCCGCCGCGAAATGCGGCTCGTCGGCCACGGCGTCGCTCCTGCCGCACATCACCACCGCCAACACCGCCCGCGACATGGACCGGGTCCGCGAGGCGCTGGGCGAGAAGAAGATCAACTACTTCGGGATCTCGTACGGCACCTACCTCGGTTCGGTGTACACCTCGCTGTTCCCCGAGCGCAGCGACCGGTTCCTGATCGACAGCGCGACCGGCCCCGGCGGCTGGGACGCCTCCTTCTCGCGGTTGTTCGGGCAGGGCGTTGAAGACCGGTTCCCGGACTTCGCGAAGTTCGCCGCCGCGAAGCCCGAATACGGACTGGGCCGGACACCCGCGCAGGTGACCGCGAAGTACTTCGAACTCGCCGCGCGACTGGACAAGACGCCGAGGCCGGACGGCTACAACGGCCAGATGTTCCGCCACGTCACATTCGCCGATCTCTACTACGACAGGAACCTGCCGAAGCTGGCCGAGACGTGGCGCGCGCTCGACACCGGGAAGCCCGTGCCGCAGCCCGCGTCCACCGGGCAGCCGCCCGCCGGGTCTCCGTACCCGACGGACAACTACATCGCCAGCCAGCTGCACGTGATCTGCAACGACTCCGACTGGCCGGAGGACGTCGGGACGTACCGGCGCAACGTGGCGATCGACCGGTTCCGGCACCCGCTGTTCGGCGCGGCGGCCGCGAACATCACACCGTGCGCGTTCTGGCCGTCCGAGCCGGTCGAACCGCCGGTGAAGATCACCGACCGCGGCCCGTCGAACGTGCTGATCGTGCAGAACCTCCGCGACCCGGCGACGCCGCTGGCGGGCGCACGGAAGCTGCGTGAGGCCTTCGGCGACCGCGCCAGGATGGTCACCGTGGATCAGGGCGGGCATCTGGCCTACCTGTTCAAGGACAACAAGTGCGCCAACGACCTCGCGACGGATTTCCTGGTCACCGGCGCGCGGCCGCGACACGATCTCGCCTGCGGGGCCCAAACCTCCTGAGGTCAGCGGCAGGTCCGATCCGCGGGGAGTTCACCGCTCAGCAGGTAATCCCGCACCGCCGCGTCGACGCACCCGTCGCCCTTCAGGAACACGGCGTGCCGGAACGCTCCCGCCACGGTCACCAGGCGGGAACCGGCGAGCGCCCTACGCATGGCGAGTTGCCCCGCGTAGGGCGTCGCGGGGTCGCCTGTCGAGCCGAGGAGCAGGGCCGGCGAGGTGTTGTGGATCCGGGTGGCGGGTTCGGCGGGCGCCACCGGCCAGAACGCGCACGGCGTGATGTTGCGGGCCAGCGGACCGAAGAGCGGCTCGGCGGCGCGATGGTCCTGAATGTCCCGGTAGTACGTCGCCGGGTCGCGGGAGGCCGCGCGATCGGCGCAGACGACCGGCGTCCCGGCCCGGTCGGTCGCGGCACCGGATCCGGTCGTCAAGCCATCGAGGAGCGCGGCCAGTGAGGGCGAAGGCGTGACGTGACGGCCTGCTGCGGCGTCCCGGAGTGTCCGCATGACGCCGACGAACTCGGCTTGCGAAGCGGGTCGATCGTCATAGAGGTTCGCGAAGAACAGATACGGCGCCATGTGACCGTCCACTGTGTACTGACCGACGCGCAACGGCCGCCGTTCGGCCGACCGCGCGACGTCCCGCACGGTCGCCAGGACCTCGTCCACGGTCTCCCCCAGCCCTTGCCCCGTGGCGGTTCTCGCCCAGTTCCGCAACGCCGCATCGAGCGCCGGAGCGGTCGGGCGGAGCAGACCCGGCCCGAACACCCTGGGATCCACGGACGAATCGAGGACGAACCGATCGGCCCTCGGGCCGAACATCTGGAGATACACCGCGCCGAGGTAGGTCCCGTACGACGCGCCGAGGTACGAGATCTTCCGCTCACCGAGCGCGGCACGCACGACGTCCATGTCCCTGGCGGTGTTGCGGGTCGACGCGGCGCGTAGCAACTCGTGATCGTTGCCCGAGCAGCCGCGCGCCAGCTCCTTCGCGAACGCCACGCTCTCGCCGAACGTCCTGAGGTCCGGCCCTGCCGAGCGGGCGAACGTGTCGGTCTTCCAGTCGCAGCTCAGCGGCGAACTGCGGCCGACGAACCGGGGATCCATTCCGACGAGGTCGTACCGGGCCGCGATCTCCGGCATGAGCGACCCGGCCAGCACCAACTCCCTGGCCGGACCGCCAGGCCCGCCCGGATTGAGCATCAGCGTGCCGCGCCGGCGCGCGGGGTCGGTGGCCTTCATCCGAGCCAGCGCGACGGTGATCTCGCGCCCCCTCGGACGACGGTAGTCGACCGGCACGACGACGTCGCCGCATTGCGCACCGGCCTTGTCCAACTCCGCGCCCAGGCCGTCTCCCGGACCGGTCGCGCAGCCGTGCCAGGTGAGCGACGGGGTCGCGGCGGCGGGCGTCGCCGGTATCAACGCCCCGGCGACGAGCAGCGCCACCGCGATGGCTGTTTTCCTTGGCAAGACGAACTCCCTGATATCAAAGGTTTTCTCGATATCAGGCTAGGGGCGTTACACCCGCGAGGGCGTCCGTCTCCGGTCGGACGCGTCTACCCCACTGGGGGGCTTTTTCGGGGTTTTGCGCCGCTCCAGCACCAAATCCGCGATGACCAACATGAGCAAGGGACCGAGCCAGGCCCCGATACTCACGGCGCTGTACCGCAAGAGCACTTCGTTACCGCCGAAAGTGGTGTCGAGCTGCGGTGTCAGGACGATCGTGGCCACGACGTTGATCACGCGGCTCAGCGCGATCGACATCGTGAGCGCGAAACTGCGGGACATCCACCGGCGATGGTCGGCGTAACGACGTTGCCGCGCCATCCGGATCCCGATGATCGTGATCGTGATCCACAGCACCGAACCGACGAGGTTGGCCACCCGCACGGACGGACCGGCCGGGGTGTTCCAGCCGATGTACAGGCCGAGCAGCCCTGCCGGGAGCGCTCCGGCGAAGACGTAGATCCGGCCGGTGATCCGGTGCCCGCGCCGGTAGCGGGCGCGGAACGCTGGCCAGATCTGGAAGCAGGCGGTGACCATGGCGACCGTGCCGAAGAGGACGTGCCCCACGAGCAGCGGGTAGTAGAGATCGTTCCCCGGCGGCGGTTCCAGCCGGGATTCAGCCGGGTCGAGCGTCAGATACGGCGGTACGGAAAAGGCCAGGAAGGCCACCGCCACCAGCATCAACGGCACGATCCAGGGGCGCCGCCACCAGCGGGGCGCATTCGACGAGGTCATGGTGATCCGTTCAGGAGAGACGACCAGAAACTATTTACACCATACACATAAACGTATGACGTACATAGTTTTAGGATGGTCAGATGGCGACACGCGACAGCAAGGACCCGGATCTCCAGCGCAGCCTCACGCTGCTGTGGGCCGGGCGCACCCCCGGTAGGCGAGGGCCACGACCGCAGCTCACCGTGGAGCGCATCGCCATGGCCGCGATCGAAGTCGCGGACACCGACGGCCTGGACGCGCTCTCCATGCAGCGCGTCGCGACCGAACTCGGCTACTCGACGATGTCGATCTACAACCACATCCCGAGCAAGGACCTGCTCCTCGAAGTGATGGCCGACTTCGCAGCCGCGAAACCGCCCGAACTCGACGACACGGACGACTTCCGCCACGCGGTCCGGCAATGGGCCTGCGCGCTCTGGGCCGGTTTCCAGACCCGTCCCTGGCTGCTGCGCGTCCCGCTCGACCACTCCCCGATCGGCCCCAACCACCTCGCCTGGCTGGACCGGCTGCTCCGGCCCCTGCTCCGAGCCGGACTCGCCCCCGGCGAGGCGAGGGCCGCGGCCTTGCACCTGACCGCCGTCATCCGCGGCGCGGCGCAGATCGGCATGGACATGAACAGCGCGCACAAGACCGACGGCGGCCGCCCGCGCACGGAAACCGAACTGGCGCAAGCGCTGGCCGAGCTCGTCGACCCGGCCGAATACCCGGCGCTGGCCGCCGTCCACGCCGCCGAGAGCACTGTCCAATCAGGACACGAGCTGTCCAGCGGCGGGACACTGCCCGCCGATCTCGGCTTCGGCGTGGACAGGTTCCTGGACGGCATCGACGCGTGGGTGGCGAAGAACGGCTGAGGGACTCGCTCAGGACACGAGAGAACGCGCGAGCGAGGTGGCCCCCACGCCACCTCGCCCTCTACACAACGTCCCGGGCCGGAACGGCGAGGCGTTCCGGCCCGGGACGACCCCCAGTCGCGTCGACCTCAGGTCACCGGTCGCGTTCCTTGGCGAACAAGGACTTCGACCACAGGTACCCCACGATCGAGAGCACGGCGCACCAGCCGACCGCGAGCCAGCCGCTGTTGCCGATCGGGGTACCGAGCAGCAGGCCTCGGATCGTTTCGATGACCGGGGTGAACGGCTGATACTCGGCGAACCAGCGCAGCCAGGCCGGCATCGAGTCGGTGGGCACGAAACCGCTGCCCAGGAAGGGAAGCAGCATGAAGACCATCGGGGTGTTGCTCGCCGTCTCGACACTCTTGGCGGCCAGCCCGAGCGCCACCGACAACCAGGTGAGCGCGATGGTCAGCAGCGCCAGCACGCCGACGGTCGCGAACCACTCGCCGACGCCCGCCGTCGGCGAGAAACCGACGAGCAGCGCGACCCCGAACACGACGGCCAGCGCGAACGCCGTCTGGATGAACGCGCCGACGACATGGCCGGTCAGCACGGAGGCCTTGCTGATCGCCATGGTGCGGAACCGGGCGATGATGCCCTCGGTCATGTCCGTCGCGACGGAGATGGCGGTGCCGAGGGCGGCACTGCACACGGTGATCAGCAGGATGGCGGGCGTGACGTAGCCGACGTACTCGGCGCGGCCGCCCGCGCCGCCGAGCCCGTTCCCGAGGGTGCCGCCGAAGACGTAGACGAACAGCAGCAGGAACACGATCGGCTGGCCGACCAGCATCAGGGTGAGCGACGGATACCGTTGCATATGCCGGATGTTGCGGCGCAGCATGGTCGCCGAGTCGCGCATCGACAGGGCAAGGGTGCTCATCGGGCCATCTCCTTGGTCGCTTCGGTCCGGTGACCGGTGAGGCTGAGGAACACGTCGTCGAGGTCCGGGGTGTGCACGGTGAGGCTGTCGACCGCGACGGCTTCGGCGTCGAGCCGGTCCAGCACCGCGCGAACGGCGGCGACGGTGCCGTCGGTCGGCACGCGGAGCGCCAGGCTCTCTTCGTCCGAAGTGGACACTTGAAGCACACGGGTCGCGTCACGCAGCGAGACCGCGTCGGTGAACTTCAGCTGCATGTGCCCGCCGGGCACGCGTCGCTTCAGTTCGTCGGGCGTGCCCAGTGCGACGACCCGGCCGCCGTCGAGCACGGCGACCCGGTCGGCGAGCTGGTCGGCCTCCTCCAGGTACTGCGTGGTGAGGAAGATCGTCACCCCGCCGGAGACGAGGTCCCGGATGATCTGCCACATCGTGCGGCGGCTGCGCGGGTCGAGACCGGTCGTCGGCTCGTCGAGGAAGATGACCTCGGGGTCGCCGATCAGCGTCATCGCCAGATCGAGTTTGCGGCGCATGCCGCCCGAGAAGGTGGCCGGTGTCTTCTTCGCGGCGTCGGCCAGTTCGAACCGTTCCAGCAGTTCGGCGGCGCGTTTGCGCCCCTCCCGGCGCGGCAGATGGTGCAGATCCGCCATGAGGAACAGGTTCTCCTCACCGGTGAGGAGATTGTCGACCGCGGAGAACTGACCGGTGAGACCGATCGCGGCGCGGACGCCGTCCGGGTCGGTGGCCAGGTCGGCACCGGCGACGGTCGCGCCTCCGGCGTCCGGGCTGACCAAAGTGGACAGGATGTTGACCGTGGTGGTCTTGCCGGCGCCGTTGGGGCCGAGCAACGAGAAGACGGTGCCGGGCGGGACGTGCAGGTCGATGCCGTCCAGTACGACCTTGTCGCCGTAGGACTTGCGCAGTCCGGTCGCGGAGATGGCCGGGTGTCTCATGTGGGTTCCCCTGGTGTGTAAGGACTTGCGAGTCAGGAACGGTGGACGGTGATGTCGCCGAGGGAGGTGCTGGCGCGCACTTCGAGCTTGTCGGTCGTGGCGCCGGGTTCGGCGGCGGAGTCCATGTCGTTGACGACGCGGCCGAAGGTGGTGTTCACGTCGAGCCAGGCCGCGGTGCCCTGACGGATGCCGACCTCGATGTCGCCCATGGCGGTCTCGAGGGTGAGCGTGCCCCTCGCGGCGTCGAGCACACGGACCGAACCGTTGGCGGTCTTGGCTTCCACCCCGTCCTCGGCCTGGTCGACGGTGATGTCGCCGTTGGCCGCGCGGACGCGGAGCGCGTCGCCCACCGTCCCGATCGTGGTGGCGCCGTTGGAGTTCTTGACCACGCCGGTGCCCGTGATCGCACCGATGTGCACCCGGCCGGAGCTCGTGCTGATCTCGGCGTTGCCTTCGACGTGGTCGACGATGATGTTCCCGGCCGCGGTGTTCAGGTTCAGCTCGCCGACGTGGTCGAGCTGGACGCTCCCGGCGCCGGACTTGAAGCGGCAGTCGCCGAGCCGCCCGGTCACCCGGAGGTCGCCGAGACCGGTCTTCCCCTGCAACCGCGAGCCGGCGGGCAGTTCGATGGTCACGTCGATCGACCTGGTCCGCTTGGAGAAGTCGAACAGGCGCATTTTCGGCGCCTGGACCGACAGCGTGCCGCCGGAGAACTCGACGACGGTCCGCGCCGCGGCCTGGACGTCGGAGTCGTCGTTCTTGTCGGACGGAGCGACCTCCACGACCGTGTCGGCCCGGTCCCCGGCGACGATACGGACGTCGCCGACGACGGGGTCGATGTCCACGAGAATGGGTTCCGGAGTGGCGAAAGTAGGCATGGTTGTCCCCTCAAAGGTGTGATGATCGGTGTTTGTACTGGTCAGGTAAGTGCTATTGGACCCAGCCGGTGTAGCGCTGCGCGACGCGATGACCGCCGTTCGCCGGGGCGGCCCGGCCGGCGGGCTCCGACGGCCGCAGTGCGGCGGACGCGGCACGCACGAGCCACGCGTTGACCGAACGGCCTTGCGCGGCCGCGGCCTCTTCGACGCGTGCCTTGAGCTGCTCCGGCAGCCGGAAGTTGATCCGGGCCGTCGCTCCCTCTTCGTCCGGCAGCACCGGCTCCGGGGGCTCCGGCACCGAAGCCGTGACGGGCCCGGCCGCCTCGACCGTGGGAACCGTGACGGCGAAACTGGCTTCCCCGGCACGCAGCCGGACCTCGACCGAACCGGGCGCGAGGTCCCGTGTGATCTCGTCCGACGCGGCGGACAACGCGTCCAGCAGCGCGAGACGGATGGCCGACGCGAGCGGCGCGGTCAGTCGTTCGGCGAGGGCGCTCGCCTCGGCTCCACCCGCCTCGGCGGCGACGGCGAGTTCCCGGCGAACGTTGTCCACAAAGGGCGTCAAATCCATGATGCCATCATGGCACCACGATGGCGCCACCGCAAGTGCCAGTTGGCGCCACATGGTGCCAAAGTGGCGTTTGAGCAGCTCAGGGCCCTGAAGGTGGCGCCTGTTGTCCCCAATGTCGCATTCGAGACGCTCAGCGACTCAGAGACGACATTGGGAACAAGGACCGGGGTTGCTCCACCGACGGGCACGAGAGCCCCTTCTTCGGCGCTTCCCCGCACAGGTGCGGAGACGGGAGCCGCCAGTCACCGCACCAGATCGACGGCGCCGAGCGATTCACCGGCTCGGGCGCCTTGCGCGCCGAAGCCGATACGGCGCCCACTCCGTCCCGGAAACGCTTCAGCTCTTGGCCGAGATGGCGCCAATCCGCCAGATTGGTGAGAGAGAAGTACAGCTGTGTCGTCATGTCGTGGAAATCGAACTTCACGTCCGTTCCCGGATAGACAAGGGTGTCTTCCTTGGCTTTCTCACGAAGTTCGCCGTAGACCTTCGCGGCCCCCCGCCCGTGCAACGCAACGGTGACCGCGCCGAGAAGGAGAACCCTGCGAACACTCATACGCTGCGGGTCCGTTTCTCTCGAACGACAGCGGAGACGGAAGTGCCCATTCGGCCATTCTCCGCTGGCGGGGAAACCAGGACCCGGTCGAATACGTTGCCGCTGCTTTTCCGGCGGACGAGAATGCCAGGAGCCGCACAAAAAAGGGAGCGACCCACTGTCGGTGTGGGGGTCACCGAAGTAGGTCGCTACCCGATACCACCGTACAAGAAGCCCGCTGGAGCAAGCGGGCAAGGCTTTCTGTCCTGGCGGCTCTTGACAATCGAGGATCCACAGTGGACACGAATCCCTTCCGGCCGCCACCGGCAAGAGAGGTACGCAGGCGAGCGGTCCGGGTGAGCGTATGCGCGCTCGACCCCATCACGAAGGCCGGAATGGCCGACCTCCTCGAGGCACGGGCGTCGGTGCAGGTGGTCGACGGCCGGGCGCGCTTCGAAACCGAGGTCGTCGTCGCCGCCTTCGACCGGCTTTCGCCCGACGCGGTCACCGAGTTGCGTGGCGTCACCGCCGAACTCGGCAAACCGATCGTGCTGGTGACCGACCGGATCGAGGAAGGCGGGCTCGCGGTCGCGGTCGAGTGCCGGGTGGTCGCCATCCTGCCGAGGTCGGCGGCGACCGACAACCGGGTCGCCGACAGCGTCCGTTTCGCCGCGTCAGGTGGGGTGAGCCCGCCGTCCGACCTGCTCGCCAGGCTGACCGAGCACGCGGAGCGGCTCCACCGGGAGATACTCGAGCCGAGCGAGCCCGCCGGTGCCGGTCTTTCCTCGCGTGAGATCGACGTCCTGCGCCTGATGGCCGACGGGCTCGACACCCAGGAGATCGCCGCCGAACTGTCCTATTCGGAGCGGACGGTGAAGAACATCATCTACGCCGTCACCGACCGGCTGCGCCTGCGGAACCGGTCGCACGCGGTGGCCTACGCGATACGCGAGGGGGTCATCTGAGAACGCGCGTCAGATGAGGCCCTCACGGAGCGCGTACGCCACGACATGTGTGCGGTTGCGCAGGCCGAACCGGCTGAGCAGGCCGTGGAGGATGTTCTTCACGGTCCGGTCGGAGTAGGCCACCCGCCGGGCGATCTCACCGGTGTCGTAGCCCTCCGCGAGCAGCCGGAGCACTTCGGTCTCGCGGGGTGACAGTCCGCTGAGCGTGAGTTCGCGCGGCTCGAGAACTTCCTTGTGCAGCCGCGAAATCCCGCGGAGCAGGCTGCCGAGCTGGTCGGCTGGCAGATCGCCTCGACCGGCGTGGGCGTCGAAAACCGCGCGCAGCAGCCTTCCGGGGGTCGCCTCGGAACGCGCGACGACGACGGCGAGCCCGCGTTCCACCGCGGCCCACAGCTCGGCCTGGTTGGGCTCGTCGGCGACCAGCACCAGCCGGGCGGGCCCGGCCGGGATCCGGTGCGGGTCGTTCCCCGCGACCGCGACGAGGACGTCGGCCGATCCCGGGTCGTCCCGCAGCGCGATGCCTTGGCCGGCACCGAGCGCGCTGCGCAAGCCCGCTCGAACGAGCGGGTCGCCGGCGTACACGGCGACCTGGATCTCCCGTCGCTCCTCGGTCCGGACGACCGGCCGGAGGGGCGTCGTCATGATCGTCGACATGCCTTCCAGATAACCGGCTGCGGAGAAGGCGGGACAAGCGGAAGCAGGGGGCAGCTTTTCGCCACCGGAAGCCTGCCGGTTGAATGGACCGCGGTGGAGCCGGTGGAGGAGAACGAGAAGCGGTCGGTGTTCGGCAAGCTCCTGCTCGAACACCGGCGAGCCGCGGGCTGGACGCAGGAACGGCTGGCCGAGGCCTCCGGGCTCAGCGTCCGTGCCCTGCGCGAGCTGGAACGCGGCCGCGCGCGAGCGGCCCAGCAGCGCTCCGCCGAAGTGCTCGCGGACGCGCTCGGCCTGACCGGCGGCGACCGGGAGTTCTTCCTGACCGTCGCCAAACAGGGACGGCGCCGGAATCCGGCGCTGGCCGCCCACGTCGCGGCGACCTGCGCGCTGCCCGCGCCCCTCACGGATCTGTCCGGCCGGGAAAGCGAGCTGGAACAGCTGTCCGTGAAGATCACCGAGGGTGGCGGCGTGGTCGCGATCGTCGGGCAGGCCGGGGTCGGGAAGACCGCGCTCGCGGTGACGGCGGCGGACCGGTGGCGCACGGATTACCCGGATGGCTGCTTCGCCGTCGACCTGCGGGGGATGGACGAAGAACCCGTGAGCGCCCGAACCGCGCTCGACCGGCTGCTGCGCGCGCTGGACGTCGCACCAGGGCAGGTACCCGCCTCCGAAGGTGATCGGTCCGCGTTGCTGCGGATGCTGCTCGAAGGCCGGAAGATCCTGCTGCTGCTCGACAACGCCGCCGACGAGGCGCAGGTCCGGCCGCTGCTGGTCACCGGGCCCGGTTGCCTCACCCTGATCACCTGCCGCCGCACGCTCGCCGGGCTCGAAGGCGCCCGCTGGCTGAGTCTCGAACCGCTTTCGGACGGTGGCGCGACCGGTCTGCTCGCCAAGATCGTCGGCGAGGACCGCGTCCGCGCGGAGCCCGCCGCCGCGCGGGAACTCGTCGAGCTGTGCGGGTATCTGCCGCTCGCGGTCCGGATCGCGGGCAACCGGCTCGCCACCCGGCCGCAGTGGTCACTCGCCCAGCTGGCCGACCGGCTGCGCGACGAAAGCACCCGGTTGCGCGCGCTCGCGGCGGGCGATCTGCAACTGCGTTCGGCGTTCGACCTGTCCTATCGCGGGGTTTCGGCGGGGGCACGGCGGCTCTTCCGGCGGCTGGCGACCGTGCCGGGCGCCGACTTCGGCCTCGAACTCGCGGCCGTCGTGTCCGGCGCCTCCGACGCCGACGTCCGCGAGCACCTCGACGAACTCTTCGACGCCAGTCTCGTTCAGTCCACGGCCGTGCCGGAACGCCACCAGTTCCATGACCTGATCCGCCTGTTCGCCGAGGAACGGTTCGAGGCGGAAGAAGACCCTGCGGCGCGCGACACCGTGCTCGCCCATCTGCTCGACAAGGCGGCCGAGGCGGCGCGGCTGTTCTATCCCAAGGCACCGGAGTCCGGGCGCTTCGGCTCGCGGGACGAGAACGCGCGCTGGCTGGACGTCGAAGGCGACAACTGGGTCGCCGCGCAGCGAGTGGCGGCGCGGAAGGGCTGGCACCGGGAGGTCAGCGGCCTCGCCGTCGCGCTGCACTGGTACTCCGACGGGCGGAGCGGGCAGCGGCCGTGGTGGGAGATCTTCTCCCTCGGCGCGGCCGCGGCGAACGCGCTCGGCAACGCCGCGGACGAGGCCAAGCTGCTCAACTTCGTCGGCTGGGCCAGCAGTGTCTGTTTCAACGACGACGAAGGTGCCGTCGAGGCGCACCGCCGCGCACTGGACATCGCCACCCGGATCGGCGACCGCACCCAGCAAACGTGGGCGTCCATCTACCTCGGCCAGGTGCTGCGCTACGTCGGGCGGGAAGCCGAAGCGTTCGAATACGCGGAACGCGGATACGAATCGGCGGGCGAACTGCCGTTCTGGGACGGACAGAGCTCGGCCCGGAACGTCTACGGGCACACACTTCTCGCGGCCGGGCGGCATTCCGAAGCGCTCGCCGTCCACCGCGCCGTCCTCGCCGACGCCGAACGGCTGGCCGACGAGACGTACCCCGGTCTCTACCGGATGCTGAGAGCGCTGGCCCTGCGTGCCATCGGCGACGTACTCGCGGATCTCGCCGAATGGCGGGAAGCGGCGGGCTACTACCGCACCAGCCGGTGGCTTTCGTGGGAAGGCGGCTTCGGCGTCATGGAAGCGATCTGCGCGCTTCGCGAAGGGCGGGCGTGGCGGGAAGCGGGCGCCTTCGAGGAGGCCAGGGAGTGCCTCACGCTGGCCGTCGAACTCTCCTCCGCGCCGGCGTTCAGCGCGAGGCGGAAACAGGCGCTGGCGGAACTGGCGCTGCTGCCTTCTTCGTAAGTGGACGGCTGCCTGACCGCCCGGTGGCCGTGTCGCGAAAGCCACTTTCGGGACATCAGACGTCCCGAAAGTGGCTTTCGCGACACCCCACTCACGAGACCGATTTGGGGTGCCGATCCGACCAAGGCGCCGCTTCTTCGAGCTGAGCGGCGAGCCGGATGAGGACGTCCTCCCGGTTCTGGGCGGCGACGAGCTGGACGCCGATCGGCAGTCCCTCGGCGTTCCAGCACAACGGCAAGGAGATCGCGGGCTGTCCGGTGATGTTGAACGGCGCCGTGAACGCCGCGCCGACCGCGATTCCGGCGGCCAGTTCCTCGGGGGACTTCGCGTCCGGGGCCAGTTCGCCGAGTTCGGCGGGCGGCGCGGGCGAGGTCGGGGTGAGGAGGACGTCCAGTTCGTCCTCCCAGAGCGCCGCCACACCGCGGGCCCATCGCTGCGACGAGAGAGAGGCGGCGACCCACTGCACGGCGGTGACCGATCGGCCCGCTTCGGCGAGCATCGCGTTCATCGGTTCCAGGACGGACGAGGGCAACTGTTCGCCGAGGCGCTCGGACCAGGCGTCGAGTTCCCAGGTGACCACGGCCGCGAGCAGCGCGGGCATGGTGTCGAACATGCCGGGCGCGTCCAGTGCGGCCGCCGCGCTGGGAGTGACCTGGTGGCCAAGAGATTCGAGCACACGGGCGGTCCGCTCGACCGCGGCGACGCAGTCGGCGTGCGCGGTTTCGCAGGTGCCCGGCGCGGTGATCCGGAATCCGATCCGCAGGCTGCCGGGATCGGCGCCGACCTCTGTCCGATAAGGACGGTCCGGAGGCGGTGCGCGGTAAGGGTCTCCTGGCGCGGCACCCGCCGTGACGTCGAGCACCGCCGCCGTGTCCCGGACCGACCGGGTGAGGACGTGTTCGTGGGTGACCTGGCCCCAGTATTCGCCGAACTCCGGCCCGAGGCTGGTCCGCGCGCGGGTCGGCTTCAGCCCGACCAGCCCGCAGGCGGCCGCGGGGATCCGGATCGAGCCCGCCATGTCGTTGCCGTGGGCGACGGGGACCATGCCCGCGGCCACCGCGGCGGCCGACCCGCCACTCGACCCGCCGGGCGACCGCGCCAGGTCCCATGGGTTCCGCGTCGCGCCTTGTGCGAGGGGTTCGGTGGTGATGCTCGTCGCCAGTTCCGGCGTGTTCGTCCTGCCGCAGAACAGGAAACCCGCGTCCCGCAGCCGCGCGGCGAGATAGGAGTCCGACGGCGCCCGCCAATCCCGGTCCCGCAGAACCCGCATGCCGCCGTACACCGGATCGCCCGCGGTGTGACAGAGGAAGTCCTTCAGCAGCATCGGCACGCCACGGAACGGTCCTTGCCCGCGCGCCGTCACCGCCTCGCGCCGCGCCTGCTCGAACCGCGTACTGACCACGGCGTTGAGTTCGCCGTCGAGCTTTTCGATGCGCGCGATCGCCGCGTCCAGCAGCTCCAGCGGTGACACCTGTCCCCGGCGGACCAGTTCCGCCTGCGCCGTCGCGTCCAGCCAGGTGAAATCATCGCCAGCCATCCGGCACGCCCTCCCCCGCTCAGAGATCCAACGACGTCATTGTCGATCACCCGCGGCCGGGCTTCCGGCGATTCCAGTGGATCAGGGCGGTTCGCGCAACGGATCATGCCCCTTCGATTCCTCATCGCCGGGAGCTGCAACTAAGCTTCGGGCCGACGGAGGCGGGAGGGCCGATGACGAACGCGGACGGGCAGAGCCCGCGGGAACGTTACCGCGACCAGGTGCGCGCGGAGATCAAGCAGCGCGCGTGGGAGCAGATCGCCACCGCCGGGGTCCCCGCGCTGTCGCTCAACGCGATCGCCAAACAGGTGGGCATGAGCGGCCCGGCGCTGTACCGGTACTTCGCCAGTCGCGACGACCTCATCACCGCGCTCATCCGCGACGCCTACCGAAGCCTCGCCGACACCGTCCGTGCGGCGTTCGACTCCGGTGCCGATCTGTCCGGGCTCGCCGTCACCATCCGGGACTGGGCACGGAGCGACCCTCAGCGCTACTTCCTCATCTACGGCACGCCCGTCCCCGGCTATCACGCGCCCGACGACACCACCGCCATCTCGCGCGAAGTCATGGCGGTGCTGCTGGAGGCGTGCCACAGGATCACCGTGGACAAGCCGGAAACCCCGTTCGACGAGCATCTGGACAGCCACCGCGAGTGGGCGGGCGACCATCCCGCCACCTCCGCGACCCTGCACCGCGCGCTCACCTTCTGGACCCGCCTGCACGGCGTGCTGTCGCTCGAACTCGCCGGTCAGTTCACCGGTATGAAGTTCGACCCCGATCTGCTGATCGCGGACGAGATGGACGACCTCACGACGCGGTGACCGGCCTTTTCCCGAGACCGATCACGTTCGCACTGAACCTTTCACGTACTTCGGGCGTCTTGCCCTGTGACGCCGCCGTCATCCGTGGGAAGCAGGATCTCCGCAGTTGACATACAACGTTGTAACGTTATAGCTTCTAAGTAAAGCGAGAGCCAATTACAGGCAGAGGGATCGGCCGCCACCGACGGCAGCCGTCCGATCCTCCTGCCCGATTCCGGGTTTCCGAACGCTTCGGGAGGGGGCTTCGATCATGAACCGCGGAGGGAAGAGCACCAGAGGACTCGATCGTGTCCGGGTCGCCGTACACGCCCCGGATCTACTGGCAGGACTCGGCACGACGAGCATTCTCGGTGCCGACGAGCGACTGAAAGTACTGTCCGAGACCGACCTCGGGCTGGCCGAGGTGATCGTGACGGTCGGGGATTCGATCGGCGACGGGGTTTTCACGTTCCTGCGCCAGGTTCGTGCCGCGTCGACGCTCAAGGCGCCACCCCGGTGCGTGATCGTCACCGACCATTTCCCGGTCCAGGTCCTGATGACGGCGATCGAATGCGGCATGGCCGCGTTGCTGCCACGACGCGACCTCGACAGCGAGCACCTGGTGCGGACGATTCTCGCGGTCAGCCAGGGAGCCGGCGCCCTGCCGCCCCGTTTGCAGGGCAGCCTGCTTTCCCAGCTCGAGCGCATCCAGGAAGATCTGCTGGCGCCCAACGGTCTCGCCCTGTCCGGACTGTCCGACCGGGAACGGGAAGTCCTCCGCCTGCTGGCCGACGGCCACGGTACGGAGGAGATCGCGGCCAAGCTCGCCTACTCCGAAAGCACAGTGAAGAACGTGCTCCATCGGGTGATGACACGCTACGGGCTCCACAACCGCACACACGCTGTCGCCTACGCACTGCGCACCGGCTCGATCTGAACGCGAGATCCGCCTCCAAGCACGCGAGTCACGCCTCCAAGCACGCGAGTCACGTCTCCGAGCACGCGAGTTCGGCGAACGGGGTCACCGTGCTTGCCCATGTACGACCGGCTTGAGCACCTCCTCGCACCACTGACGGAAGCTCGTCGGCGTCGTTGCCTCCGGGGTCCGCGGCTCGGCGTTGTCGAGGCCCGCTTCCTTGGCGGCCATCATGTCGACCAGGGCCCCTCGACCGGTCCGCCCGCCGCCGTGGTGCCCTACGGTCCGGTCTCGGATCTGACACAGATCCTCAAACTGGTCGAACTGGGCAGCGTCGTCTGTTTCCTGCCCGTGTCGGTGGCGGATCGCTACCGCAGGCCGGGCATCGCGTATCTGCCCGTCGACCATCTGGAGCCCACGACACTCGCCGTGATGTGGCCGCAGGATTCCCGTTCACCGGCCGTCGCCGCCTTCGTCCGCGCGGCCACCACGGTGGTGACGTCCCTTTACGCCCTCGGTCAGCGGAGCTGAACGCGGCTCAGCACCCGGTCCACGACGTCGGGAAGCGGCTGATCCTCCGGACCTTCCAGCCACAGCACGTTCCCGGTCCGCAAGGTGGCGAGGAAGGTCGCCGCGGTGAGCCTGGCCAGCTCCTGATCGAGGCCGTGGCCCCGGGCGAGCAGCACCGCGATCAGGTCACGTTCGAGCGCGATCTGGTCGCCTGCCTGCCGCGCGAGCAGCGACGGATGCCGCCGCAGCAGCCGTAGCTGCGCCACCCATTCGCGATCGGGGACGGGATGCGCCCGGTACAGCTCCCGGCACGCCGCGCGCAGCGCCTGCCACGGTTTCTCACCCGGCGGCCTGCCTTCGACCAGCGACACCAGCAGCCCGGTCCGCTCACGGTCGGCGTGCAGGATCGCGTCTTCCTTGTTCGCGAAGTAGTTCGAGAACGTCCGCCGGGACACCCCCACCGCGTCGGCGATGTCCTCGACCGTCACGCCGTCGAGACCGTGCTCCATCGCCAGCCGAAGCGCGGCCTCGTGCAGCGATTGCCGCGTCGCCGCCTTCTTGCGGGTGCGGAGCGTGTCGAGGGTGTCCACCAGGACAGCGTAGCGAGGGGAATAAAGTTCTCACTGTGCAAGTTTGCACAATGGGCAATAATTGCCGGGAACGCTCGAAGGGACGCCATGAAGACCGATGGAACGACGGTGGCGGCGCCGTCCGGCGCGATGGGGCACCGCCAGGTGCTCGAGTCGCTGTCCGGACTGCTGCTCGCGCTGCTCGTGGCGATGATCAGCTCGACGGTCGTGTCGACCGCCCTGCCGTTGATCATCGGCTCGCTGAACGGCTCGCAGACGCAGTACACGTGGGTGGTCACGGCCACCCTGCTGGCGGCGACGGCCACCACCCCGATCTGGGGCAAGCTCGCCGACCTGTTCAACAAGAAGACGCTGGTCCAGATCGCGATCGTGATCTTCGTGATCGGGTCGATGATCAGCGGGTTCAGCCAGAACACCGGACAGCTGATCGCCGCCCGCGCGTTCCAGGGCATCGGCGTCGGCGGCTTGCAGGCGCTGGTCCAGGTCGTGATCGCGGCGATCATCCCGCCGCGTGAACGCGGCCGTTACAACGGCTACCTCGGCGCCGTCATGGCGGTCGCGACGGTCGGCGGTCCCCTGCTCGGCGGCCTGATCGTGGACGTGCCGTGGCTGGGCTGGCGCTGGTGCTTCTTCGTCGGCGTGCCGATCGCGGTGGCGGCCTTCATCGTGTTGCAGCGGACCCTGAAGCTCGAAACCGTGCGCCGCGAGAACGTCAAGGTCGACTACCTCGGCGCCGGTCTCATCGCGGCGGGCGTGAGTGTCCTGCTGATCTGGGTCTCGTTCGTCGGCAACACCTTCGACTGGCTGTCGTGGCAGACGGCCGTCATGGTGGCGGGTGGCGTCGTGCTCCTCGCGCTCGCGCTGATGGTGGAACGGAAGGTCCGCGAACCCGTCGTCCCACTGCACATCATCACCCAGCGCACCCCCGCGCTGGCGATCGTCGCGAGCCTCGCGGTCGGCATGGCGATGTTCGGCGGCGCGGTGTTCCTCGGCCAGTACTTCCAGGTCGGGCGCGGCTACTCCCCCACCGAGGCCGGTCTGCTGACCATCCCGCTGATGGCGGGTGTGCTCGTTTCCTCGACCGTGTCCGGGCGGCTGATCAGCCGCACCGGCCGGATCAAGCCGTACATCGTGGCGGGCACCATCACCCTGGTGATCGGTTTCCTCGGACTGGGCACCGTCGACCACGCGTCGCCGCTGTGGCTGGTCGGCATCGCGATGGCGATCGTCGGCATCGGCGTCGGTATGACGATGCAGAACCTCGTGCTGGCCGTGCAGAACACCGTGCCGTTGCGGGATCTGGGCGCGGCGAGCGCTTCGGTCACGTTCTTCCGGTCGCTCGGCGGCACCATCGGGGTCTCGGTGCTGGGCGCGGTGCTCGCGAACCGCGTCACCGCCGACCTGTCCACCGCACTGCACGTGCCGGCGGGCCAGGCGTCGACGGGAAGCGTCAGCGCGCTGAACCTCAAGGCGCTGCCGCCGGAGGTGCAGACGATCGTGCACACCGTGTACGGCGACGCGACCGCGCACATCTTCCTGATCTCCGCGGCGGTGGGCGTCGTGGGCGTGATCGCGGCACTGCTGCTCAAACCGCTCACCCTGCGCACCACCCTCGACGTGGAGACGAAGACGGAAACCCCGGCGTCCGACCCGGTCGCGGGATGAGCACACCTGGGGCTTTCGAGTCCACTGTGGAGCGTTTCGGCCCGCCCCGGAGGAATTCGGGGCGGGCCATCCTGGCCGGGGTCGACGGCTCCGACACGGCGATGCGGGCGGCCGCCTTCGCCTTCGGAATGGCACGACGCGAAGGCGGCAGGCTGATCGTCGCCTTCGTCGTATCCCGCACCGCACTGACGAACCTCGGGCCGGCGGTCGCGACGACTGTGGAGCACGACACGACACTTCAGCTGTACGCCGAACTTCGCGAGCAGATCCGGGAGGCGGCCGACGAACTGGAAGTGCCGGTCAGTTTCCTGAAGACCTACGGCGATCCGTACACCGCGCTCCGCGACACCGCCGACCGCAGCCAGGTCGACACGGTGGTGGTCGGCGCGTCACAGAAGGCGGGACACCGGTTCGCGGGGTCGGTCGCGACGAAGCTCATCAAGACCGGGCACTGGCCGGTGCTCGTCGTTCCCTGAAGACCAGCTCCGTGACGGCCTGCCGCCCAGGAACGAAACGGCCCCGGCCACCACGACGACGAGCGCGCATCCCGCCAGCTGCACCGGGGTCGGCCACTGACCGAGCAGGGCGGCCCCGAAGAGGATCGCGGCGGCGGGTTGCAGCATGAGCACGGCGGATCCGCCGCTCGCCGGGAGCGCGGACAGGGCCTTGCCGATCAGCAGCCAGCCGATCACCTGCCCGGTCACGGCCAGTACGAGCAGCCACAGCAGCGCCGAAGCCGTCGGCGTGACGTCGAGGTTTCCCGCCACCAGCCCGGACAGGCCGCCCACACTCGCGGAGGCCGCGGTCGCCGTCGCGAGCATCGTCGTGCGGCCGCCGCCCTCGGTTCCGGCGCGGCGCAACAGAATGAGGTAACCGGCGTAGGCGACCCCCGCCAGCACCGCCATGACGGTGCCGTACCAGGGATCGCTGCCCGCGGCCCCGCCGTCCGCCAGTCCGCCCGCCAAGGCCGTCCCCGCCAGCATGAGCGGGATCGACAGCCAGAAGAGCCGCGACGGCCGTTCCCCGAACCACAGCAGTCCGGCCAGCGGGACCAGCACGACCTGGACGTTGACCAGCGCCGTGGCGACACCCGCGCCGACGGACAGGATCGCTTCGCTCCACAGCACCATGTCGATCCCGAGCAGGACGCCTGCCAGGATGTGCCGTCCGCGCGCGACCAGGCTCGGGCGGTGTCCTCGTTCCCGCGTCCGCGCCAGCACGACGAGGATCGGCAACGCGAACAGACAGCGGAAGAACGTCGCCGTCGTCGAGCTCACGCCGGACAGCGCGACGAGCGGGGCGGACAGGGCGATCGCGAGGGCGCCGAGCACTCCCTGCGCGCGAGGACCGGCGAGAATTCCGTGGTGGGCCATGGGTTCGATTCGACCGTACGGCGACGGGGAGGACCAGCGAGATCCTCTTACCACGACGGTTAAGCTCGGCTAATGAGTGGCGAACTGTCCAATGTGGAGCGGCTGCGGATGCTGCACGCGGTGTGGCGGCGGGGATCGCTCGCCGCGGCGGCCGAACTGCTGCACGTGACGCCGTCGGCGATCTCCCAGCAGCTGACCAAACTGGAACGGGAAGCGGGCACCGAACTCCTCGTGCGGCACGGTCGCGGCGTCCGGCTGACCCCGGCGGGACTACTGCTCGCGCAACGTTCGGACCGGGTCCTCGCCGAACTCCGGGCGGCGCGCGCCGATCTGGACTCCCTCACCGGCGAGATGACCGGCGTCGTCGAGATCGGCGCCATCCCGTCCGGGGTGCACACGTTCATCACCCCCGCGCTCACCGGCCTCGCCGTCCGCCACCCCGGTATCGAAGCCCGGCTGCACGAGGTCGAACCGGAAGAGGCCCTGCCCGCGCTCGCCGACGGCGTCTTCGACGTCGTGGTCGTCGAGAGCTGGGAGAACCTGCCGCTCACCCGGCCGCCCAAGACTCGCTGGACCGTCCTGCGCGACGACTCGGCGATGATCGTGCTCCCGGCCGGGCACCCGCTGGCCGGCGCGGACTCGGTGCCCGCCGAAGACCTGGCGGACGAGATCTGGGTCGCCTGGGCGCGGCCAACCCTGGCGAACACCTGGCTCCGCCAGACCCTGCGCGAGCGCGGCATCGAACCGACGGTGCGGCACACGGTCAGCGGCTTCGGCACCCAGTTCGCCGTCGTCGCCGGGCTCGGCGCTGTCACGCTGGTGCCGAGCATGGCCACCACCATCGCGCCGCCGACCGTGGTGTGCACCGCGCTCGAACCCGCCCTGCACCGGCAGCTCTACGCCGTACAGCCTCAGGGCGAAACCCGGCCCGCCGTCGCCGAATGCGTCACGGCGATGGTCGAGTCCGCTCGCGCCTGGGGTGGCTGAGCGGTCACCGTTTCCGGTGCCGCCCTTGTCCGCCTGAAGTACATGAAGGCCCCCTTCCTTGCGCCTAGGTACAGGAAGGGGTCCTTCATGTACTTGGGCCTCAGCCGCGACCGCAGAGGGCGTGGTCGATCACCGGGTCCATTGGGTTCCCCTCCGGCAGTTCGGCGCCGGGGTTGTACGGCGTACGGGTGTTCAGCGACACCATCACGCTGCGCTTGCCGTCCTCGGTGACGCCGTTGCCCGTCAGGTAGCCGGGCAGCGCACCGCCGTGGCCCCAGTAGTCGCCGCACGAGCTGCTCTGCCGCGTGAGACCCAGTCCGTACGCCCCGAGGCCCGGCGCGGGCACGGTCTTCTTCATTTCAGCCAGCAACGCGGGGGCCAGCACCTTGCCACCCAACAGCGCCTGGAGGAATTTGTTGCCGTCCTCGGTGGTGCTGTTGATCGAACCGTCCGCACCCCCGCCCGCCGACGGATTCATCAGCGTGACGTCCACGCGCCGTCCGAGCTGAGGCGGGTTCGAGCCGTCCACGACGAACCGGTCGTAGCCCCGGGCGTGCGGGGCGGGGATGAACGGCGACGTGTAGGGCAGTGAGGTTTCCCGCAGGCCCAGCGGGCGGATGATCCGCTCGGTGATCTCCTTCTGCCAGTCCCTGCCGGTCACCTTCTCGGTCACCATCCCGGCGAGGACGTAGTTGGTGTTGGAGTAACCCCAGCTCGTCCCCGGCGCGAACTCCGGCGCCTTCCCGACCGCCAGCTTCACCGCCTCGGACGCGCTGAGCTTGTCGAAGCGATGGCGCAGAAAGCCTTCCTCGGTGAAGATATCGAGCTCCGCCATGTAGTCGTGCAGGCCGCTGGTGTGCTGCAACAACTGCCGGACGGTGATCGTGCGGCCGTCGTTGCCGTTGCCGCTCACCACGCCGGGCAACCACCGGTCCACCTTGTCCTCCAAGGAAAGCCTGCCCTCGCCGACAAGCTGGAGCATCGTCGCCGACAGGAAGGTCTTGCTGAAGCTGGCGATCCGGAAGTGCCCGTTCCACGGTACCGGGGTCTTGGCCCGCAGATCGCCATGGCCGCTGCGCACCTTGACGCTGCCCTTGGCCGTGCTCAGCTCCACGAGAACTCCCGGCGAACCTCCCGCCACGAGCGCGTCGGCGTCACGCTGAAGAGTTCGCCGCACCGGGTCTTGCGCTTGTGGCGTCGCGGACGCGACCGTCGGGGAAACGAGCGTAGCCGCGCAAAATACGGCGATGACCGCTGAAGTTCGTTTCATATCGGCAAAACTACGAAGCATCGCTACCCACTGGCATCGGCTTCAAGGACCACACCCAGCTACCTCCAAGGTATTAGCCAGGCTCAGGGTTCACCCTGGGACGAGATCCATCCGGAGGAATCCGGTGATGCGGAGCAGCTTCGGCGGACGGGTCACGGTACTGGGCAGGTCGTCCTCTCCGACGAGCCGCGGGGCGGCGAGTTCCACCTCCTTCCCGTCGATCCGGAGCCGCGCTCCCCGTGCCGCCAGCACGTTCCGCACCCAGTCCGATTCCGGGCCGTACACCAGGACGAACAGGTAGCCGCCGTCGACAGGATGCGCGTCGAGCGGCGTGCGGTAGGTCGTTCCCGAGGTGCGGCCGACGTGGATCAGCACCGGGTACTTCCCTCCCGCGATCGCACGGGGGTTGAACACCCGTTTGTTGAGGTGTCCCCACCATCTCGGCATCGGCATCGAACTCTCCTCTCGATAGCCTTACGCTCGTAAGGCTGACTTACGCCTGTAAGGTTGTCAATATGCCGCCTCGCCGCTCGCTCACCAGGGAACGCGTAGTGCAGGCCGCGATCCAGGTCGCGGATCGCGGTGGCGTGGAGGCGATGACGATGCGGCGGGTGGCGCAGCACCTCGGCGTGGAGGCCATGTCCCTGTACCACCACGTGCCGAACAAGGACGCGATCCTCGACGGCGCCGTCGACGCGGTCTTCGCGGCGATCGAGCTGCCCGACGCGGGAAACGACGATTGGCGCGAGGCGATCCGCGCACGCGCTGTGTCCGCACGCACGGTTCTGTCGCGGCACAGCTGGGCTCTGGGGCTCATGGATTCCCGCCGTAATCCGGGAAAGGCGACGCTACGCCACCACGACGCCGTCCTGGGAGTCCTGCGGCGAGCGGGTTTTTCACTCCCGATGGCCGTGCACGCCGTCTCGCTCATCGACAGCTACATCGGCGGGTTCGTCCTCCAGGAGTCGAACCTCCCGGCGAGCACCCGGAAGGACGTCGAACAGGTGGCGGGCGATCTCCTCGAACACCTGCCACCGGACGAATTCCCTTATCTCACCGAGGTGATCGCAGACCACGCCCTGCGGCCGGGCTACGACCACACGAGCGAATTCGCCTACGGCCTCGACCTCATCCTGGACGGCCTCGAAGCCCGCCGGAAGTGACTCAAAGCGTCATACCCGGCATCACCAGCGCCAGCCGGGCCACCGGTGGCAACGGCGCTTGTTCCGGCGCGGCTTGGAAAGCCTGGATCACGAACGCGGCGAACCGCCGGGACGCGGCGACCTGCGCGGCGGGCGAACTGGCTTGGATCCCGTTGTTGGCCATGAGCATGAGGACCAGGTCGTCGAGGACGAAGTCGGAGCGCAGTTTCCCGGCGTCCTTGGCCCGGCCCGCCAGTTCGGCGATCGCCTTGAGCGCGTAGTCGCGGTCCGCGGTGAAATCCACCGCCCTGGGGAAGGTCGACACGAAGGCCGCGGTGAAACCCCGATCGCGTGAGTGCAGCTCGCAGATTCTCTCGATCACGGAACAGAAGCCATGCCAGGGATCCGGGTCGGCGAGCCCCTCGTCGACGACGTCGTGGCACACCCGCATCTGGTCGGCGAAGGCCTCCGTCGCCAGGATCTCCTTGGTCGGGAAGTGCCGGTACAGGGTGGCGGGGCCGACATCGGCACGCCGCGCGACCTCCCTCAGCGGCACGTTCAGGCCTTCGGTGGCGAACAGCGCGCGAGCCGCTTCGAGGATGCGTTCGCGGTTGTCTAGGGCGTCGGAGCGCGGGATCCGAGACAAACGACTGGTCACCACTCTCACTTTAGCGAAACGGACGGGGGCGTCCGTTAGCGTCCGCCTGGCCGAAGATCAACGACAAGGGAGACGAAATGCGAGCAGTTGAGATCCGGAAGTTCGGTGCACCAGAAGGCCTGGCGGTCATCGACCTTCCCGCCCCCGTTCCCGCCGCGGGCGAAGTGCTGATCGACGTCGAAGCGATCGGCGTCGGCGGTGTCGACACCGTGATCCGGAGCGGCGCGCTCGCCGGCTTCGGTTTCCAGGAAGGACATATTCCCGGCAATGAGGTGGCGGGCACCGTCACGTCGGTCGGCGACGGCGTCGACCCGGCCTGGACCGGGCGGCGTGTCTGGGCGTTCACCGGTGAGAGCGGCGGCTACGTCGAGCGGACGACCGCCTCCGCCGAGAAGATCGTGCCCCTCCCCGAAAACCTGTCCACCGCCGACGCGGTGGCCATCGGGACTTCCGGCATGGTGGCCCATTTCGCCCTCGCCCATGCCCACTTCGCTCCCGGCGAGTCGGTGCTGGTGCGCGGGGCGGCGGGCAGCATCGGGATCATGACGGTGCAGCTCGCGGCGGCCGGTGGCGCGAGCGCCGTGGCGGTCACGACGTCGTCCGCCGAACGCGGCGACCGGCTGCGCGCACTGGGCGCGACCCACGTACTCGACCGCTCCGGAGACGGCGACGGTCCCGCGGGATACGACGTCGTCATCGACGTCGTCGCCGGTGCGGACCTGCCGTCCTTCTTCGACAAACTCACTCCGAACGGCCGCATGGTGACCGTCGGCGTGGTCGCGGGCATGCCACCGGTGGACTTCAGCGCGAAGGTGATGGCGTCGTTCCGGAAGTCCCTGTCGTTCGCGGCCTTCAGCGCGGACTCGGTGCCCGAAGCCGATCGACGGACGGTGGTGGCGGCGCAGTTCTCCGCCGCGGCCCGCGGCGAACTGCGCGCGGTGGTCCATGAACTGCTGCCACTGGAGAAAGCCGTGCTGGCGCACCGGAAGATGGACGACGGCGAGGTGGTCGGCCGGATCGTGCTGACTCCGTAGCGGGTCCTTTGTGGAGCGGGCGTCCGGCTCCGATGAGGACACTGCTTCACCCGGTCAGTGCAACTTTCCCCGCCGCAAGCGATCCTCGCACTAGGCTGCGCTCTCGTGCCCGATCCGATGCCTGGCTTCACCGCGGTCGACCTACGGCCGCTCGCCGGCGGTGAGGGCACGAGCGCCTACTGCGTGAACGACGCCGGGGTGATCATGGGCGAGTCGGGGTCGCGGCCGGTGCGCTGGGATCGTGAAGGCCGCCCCACTCCCTTGCCGATCGTCGACGGCTATTCCGGCGGCCGTGCCGTCAGCGGCAACTCCGCGGGTGTCATCGCCGGCACGCTCTACACCGGCGAAAGTCTCCGGCCCGTGTGCTGGAAACCCGACGGCCGGGTGCACGTGCTCGAACTCCCCACCGGCATGCTCTCCGGCACGGCGAGCCGGGTGAACGAACGCGGGTCGATACTGGGGAACGCGATGCGGCCGGGCTACCGCTGGCGGGCGTTGCGCTGGGAACCCGGCGGCGAAGCGGTGGAACTCGACACCCTGCCCGGCGATGGCGAGACCCAGGGGCACGATCTGAACGGGCTGGACGAGGTCGTCGGCTCCGCCAAGGACGGCACGGGTGCGCGGACCGCCGTGCGCTGGACCCCCTCGGGGCGGATCTGCAAACTGCCGCCGCCCCGCCGCGCGACCGCCTGCGGTATCACCGACTCCGGCGCCATCCTCGGCGACGGCGTCGTATGGGACCGCGACCGGGGAACCACTCTGCTGACCGGCGAACCGGAGTTCACCGCGGGGCAGGTCGTCCGGATCACCGGACAGGGTGTCGCCATCGGCTGGGGCGTGACCCCGGACCGGCGCGACACCTGCGCGCGGTGGGATCGCGACGGGCGGCCGACCGTGCTCCGGCCGCTGCCCTCGGACGTCGCCAGTACGTGTTTCGACATCGATGACGCGGGGACGGTCGTCGGCGAGTCCGTGAGCCACGGAACCGTGCGGCCCGTCCGCTGGGACGTCGACGCGACACCGTTCCCGCTCCCGTCTCCTCGCGGCCTCAACGCGATCGTGGCCCAGCACATCAACGCGAGCGGCGCCGTCATCATCGGCTACGGCTATGCCCCGGACAGCTCAACTTATCGCGGGATCGCCTGGCACCGCTCGTGAAGACGACGGTTCGTCAGGCCGTCACGAGATCGATCGATCGCCGCATCGCGTCGTCGAGTGGAATCCCCTTGCGCACGGCCGTTTGAGCGGCGGCGAAGACGGCACCGGTGACGGCGCCGACGAGCGCCGCGGCGTCGATCTCGTCCAGTTCGCCGTCGCAGGCCTGGCACAGCGCGGCCGAAAGCCGCTGCTGAGCGTCGAACGCCCGCTGTAGTGCCGTCGCGCGCAAGGACGGCACCGACGTGATCAGCTCCAGGCGGATTCGCTCCGGCTCGGCCGCCGGGTCGCGGATCCCGGCCCCCGCCTCGGCCAGCATCCTGTGCATCGCGCGCCGCAGAAGCCCCGCCACCGCCTCGCCGTCCTCGCGCGCCGCGAGCACGTCGAGCCCGGCGCGCAGGATGTGCTCGCCGTCGTCGGTGAGGAGGAGGTCTTCCTTCGTCGCGAAGTGATTGAAGAACGTCGCGGTGGACACCTCGGCGGCCGCGGCGATCTCGGCGGTGGTCGTCCGGTCGTAACCCTGCTGCTCGAAGAGCCGGTACGCCGTCTCGATCAACGCCTTCCTGGTGCGCCACTTCTTCCGTTCCCGCAAGCCCACCGGTTCGGTCATGGGCTCAGCGTACTGGATCCGCACCACAATTACAGCTACTCTAATTTTAGAGTCACTCTATTAAATGGAGGCACCATGACGCTCGACGCGTTCCTCGCCCGGGTGGAGTACCGCGAGCCCGTCCGGCCGGATCTGGCCACGCTGCGAAACCTGCATCGGGCGTGGCGGCTGCGGGTCCCCTACGAGAACCTCGACATCCAGCTCGGCAGGCCGATCCTGCTCACCCCGGACGCGCTGCTCGACAAGTTCACGCGTCGCGGCCGCGGCGGGCTCTGCTACGAAATGAACGGCGCACTCACCCTCCTGCTTCGGGCGGCCGGTTTCACGGTGACGATCGTGGAGGCCGCGGTGCTGCGCGCGACCCGCGGCGATGGTCAATGGGGCAACCACATCGCCCTGCTGGTCGACGTCGACGGCGAGTCCTGGCTCGCCGACACCGGCATCGGGGACGCGTTCCTCGAACCGCTGCCGTTACGGGAAGGCACGCACTGGCAAGGAAAACTGCCCTACCGGATGGAACGCCTCGACGCAGGCACCTGGCGGGTGCACCACCATCCGAACGGCACGATTTCCTCCTGCGACTTCCGCACCAAGCCCCGCGAACTCGCCGAATTCGCCGAACGGGCCCTGCTCAGGGATCCGGCCTCCCCGCTCAACAGAGTGCTTGTGGCGCAACACCATCGCTACGGTCAAGAGCTGGCCCTTCGCGCGCGCACGGTCACCCGCGACGGCACCGATCGCCGCACACTGTCCACTCTCGACGAGTTCGCCGAGGCGCTGACGGAATTCCGCGTCCCGCTGGAAGACATCGGCGCCGACGAACTGGCGGCGCTCTGGGAAAAAACGGAGGAGCAGCACGAAACCTGGCTGGCCATCCAGGCCAGGGTCGCGCGGACGTGAGCGTCGCTTAGCCTGGCGCGGTGGACCACAGCGAGATGATCGAATACGTGCGCGCGCAACGGACGGGCGTCGTGTCGACGCTCGGCCCCGGCGGTGCGCCCCAGGCCGCCTACCTCCCACTCGCGGTGACCGATCGCGGTGAACTCGTGTCCGACGCGAAGCCGGATTCCCGCAAGGTCGCGAACCTGCGACGCGACGGACGGATCGCGATCGTCATCGGCGGAGCGGACGGCACGACACTGCAATGCTAAGGGATCGCGGACGTCCCGGGCGGCGACGACCTCGAGCGGTGCACGGCCGCCTACCTCGCGGCCTTCCCGGAGTTCGCTGACTCGATCGGCGGCGGGGGTGTCGTCGTGCTGCGCGTCGCGCTCAACTGGGCGAGGTACGGCGACTTCCGTGACGGGGCCTCGGAACTGCGGGAGATCCGGCTTCGGGCTTCGGCTGGTCGTGGGTCCGGTCCGTGAAGGCCTCCTTCCCTACCCTGAAGGTCAGGGTCCCGGCAAAGTCGCAGAGCTGCTGGTCAGCGCTGCTTTTGGTAATCCGGGCTTGATATCGCTAGTGCCCGCAAGGGTCGAGCGGGGAGGATTCCGGACGTTCAACGTCCGGAATCCTCCCCGCTCAGGGGGCTCCGCAACCGGTGTGCCCGCTGACGGTGAATAGCCACCTGACCTGCAAGATCTCGACTTTGCCTGGCCCCTGACTCTGAAGGTAGGAAGGAGGCCTTCACGGACCAACCAGTCTCCCCTGTGCCTCAGCAACATCACCAGTCACAACGATGGCGCGTGAAGGCCCCCTTCCCTCGGCTCAGCCGAGGAAACGCGACCTTCACACCTTCCCCAGTACGTGAAGGCCCCTTCCTTGCGCTAGGCACAGGGTCCCGGCAAAGTCGCAGAGCTGCTGGTCAGCGCTGCTCTTGGTAATCCAGACTTGACATCGCTAGCGCCCGCAAGGGCCGAGCGGGGAGGATTCCGGACGTTCAACGTCCGAAATCCTCCCCGCTCAGGGGACTCCGCAGGCCACCAACGCAACCCCACGCCTCACTAACCGCCCGCGTCGGCCGGGGAACCAACCCGGTCCAGCACCGCGCGCGTGTACTCGGCCGTGTCCGCCGTTCCGCCGAGATCGGCGGTGCTGACGCCGTCGGCCAGCGCGCCGAAAGCGGCGGCCAGCACTTCCTCGCCCGCTTCGGGATGACCCAGGTGGTCGAGCATCATGGCCGCGGACCACAGTGCGCCCAACGGGTTCGCTTTGCCCTGTCCGGCGATGTCGGGTGCGGAGCCGTGCACCGGCTCGAACATCGACGGGAACTCCCGTTCGGGGTTGAGGTTCGCCGACGGGGCGACACCGATGCTCCCGGCCACCGCTGCGGCCAGGTCGCTGAGGATGTCACCGAAGAGGTTGGAGCCGACGATCACGTCGAACCGTTCCGGCGACAGCACGAGCTTGGCGGCGAGCGCGTCGATGTGCTCCTTGTCGGTGCGCACGTCCTCGTGCCGCCGCGCCGCCGCTTCCACCAGTTCGTCCCAGAACGGCATCGTGTGGACGATCCCGTTGCTCTTCGTCGCCGACGTCACGTGGTTCCGGCGGGTCGCGGCCAGCGTGTAGGCGTATTCGACGACGCGGGTGACTCCCTTGCGGGTGAACACCGCCTCCTGCACGGCCAGTTCGTCTTCGGTGCCCCGCCCGAGCCGCCCGCCGATCTCGGAGTACTCGCCCTCGACGTTCTCCCGCACCACGACGAGGTCGACGTCCCCGGCGGAGCGCAGCGGGCTGGGCACCCCGTCGAGCACCTTGACCGGACGCAGGTTGACGTACTGCCGGAAGCCGCGCCGGATGGGGATCAGCAGCCCCCACAACGACACATGGTCCGGCACTCCCGGCCAGCCGACCGCGCCCAGCAGCACGGCGTCGTGCCGCCGGATCCGGTCGAGGCCGTCGGCCGGCATCATCGCGCCCTCGGCCAGGTATCGCTCGCAGGACCAGTCGAAGGAGTCGTAGGTGAACTCGATCCCGTGCCGCCTGCCGACGGCGTCGAGTACCGCCTGTGCCGGGGGCAGCACCTCGGTGCCGATGCCGTCGCCGGGGATGAGCGCGATGCGGTAGCTGGTCATGGGTCCAGTGGACGTCGAGCCTGCCCGGTACGTCCAAGACCCAGTTCTTGCCGCGCTGAAAGGCTGCGCCTATCAGCCGGATTCCGCCAAGTCGTGGAAGGCCGCCGCGGCCGGGCTCAGCCGCCCCTGCCGAGACACCAGGGACACTTCCAGGGAGTCGGCGCAGTCCAGCGCCCGGACGGCGGCGCCCGCCGATCTCGCCAGCGCGCGCCAGGAGTCGCTGACCACCGCGATGCCCACCCCGGCCAGGACGAGGGGCAGGACGGCTTCCCGGTGTTCCACCTCGACCACGAACCGGCTGCCCGGCGCTTCCCGGAGCACGACGTCGGCCACGCCGCGCATGCCCGTGCCCTGCTGGCCGACGATGAGCGCGGCACCGGCGAGGTCGGCCGGGCGGACCGGATCCCCGGCGGGAAGTGCCGCCTCGTCGCGGCCCAGCACGGCGAAGCGCTGGGTCTCCAGATGCAGCGCCCGCAAACCGGGCTGCGCCGCGGCCGACGGAGAAGCCGCCACCACGCCGAGTTCGGCGTCGCCGGTCGTGAGCATCTTCCGGACGTCGGCGGGGGTGTTCGCCGCTCGCACGGAAATCCGCACGAGCGGGTTGACGGCGGCGAAAGCGGCGATCAGGCCGGTGAGCGGACTGACCGATTGCGACGGCATCGAGGCGATGACCAGTTCCCCACCGAGGAGACCGTCGACCGCCTCGACCGTGGCCCTCGCCAGGTCCAGCCCGCGCATGACCTCGCGGGCGGGCTCCACGAGAGCGTGTCCCGCGGCGGTCAGCACCAGACGGCGGCCGGTCCGGTGGAACAGCAGGCTCCCCAGATCCCGCTCGAGCGTGCGCACGGCCTGGGAAACCGAGGGCTGGGCGACAAAGAGCAGCTCGGCGGCCCGGTGGACGCTTCCGGCGTCCACGACGGCCAGGAAGTACTTCAACTGACGGGCGTCCACTCCGAGCCTCCTGCTGGCCGATAGCCGATGCCTATCACCTTGCCAGCAACCCGGTCTTGGACCGGCGCCCCGCCGACGGGGCTTACTGGGTCGCTACGAGGGACGGCAACGGCGCCGGCCCGCCGCGAGTCCCGAGGAGGGCACCGTGTCCGATGCCTGGCTCCTTGCCCACACCGGTATCGCCATCGTGGGCATCGTCGTGCTGATCACCTGGCTCAAGACGCCGCCGATCTTCGGCCTGCTGATCGGCGCCACCTACCTGGGGCTGGCGACGGGGCTCGGGGCGGGCGGCACGACCGAAGCGCTGGCCGCCGGATTCGGGGACGTGCTGGCCGAGATCGGCATGCTCATCACGTTCGGCGTCGTCATCGGCTCACTGCTCACCGCCACGAACACCCTGCATCGCGTACTGGAACGACTGTTGGGCGTCTTCGGGGAGAAGCGTGTGCCGATGGTGTTCGCCGTCTCGCTGTCGACGGTGTTCACCTCCATCTATTCCGATGTGGTCCTGGTGCTCACCGCGCCGCTGGCCCGGCGCCTCGGCACCCGGCTGGGCACCCGGGGCGTCGCGCTCATGGGCGGCGCGCTGACCGCCGGGATCGAGGTCGGCCTGGTCTTCGTCGTCCCCGGGGTCGCCGCGCTCGCCGTCGCGGGGCTGCTCCGCGTGCCACTCGGCGAGATGTTCCTGTTCGGCCTGGCCGTCGGCCTGCCCACCGCCGTGCTCACCACGCTGGTCTTCACCGTGCTGCTGCGACGGCTGCTGCGCTGGAACCCGGCCGCCGACGAACTGGAGCGCGATCACTCCGAAGAGGACGTGGTCGTCCTGGCACCGGACGAAAAGACCCAGCGGCTACCCCTGGCGCTGGCCGTCTCACCGGTGCTGCTGACGCTGTCGCTGATCGCCCTCGGCGCGCTCTCCAACGCCTTCCGCTTCCCGTTGGGGCCGGTGTCGCTGCTGAGTGAGCCGGTGATCGCCATGGCGATCGGCGCCGGCCTCGCGCATTTACTGGCCCGGCGCGTCCTCCCCCGGCACGAGGTCAACGCGGCGGTGGGCAAGGCGCTGGCACTGGCCGGACCCATTCTCGTGCTGTCCGGGCTCTCCGGCTCGGTCGCCGAGGTGATCGGGAAGTCGGGACTGCGAGACGTGCTGGCCGGCTCGTTCGGCACCGGATTCCTGCCGCCCCTGGTACTCGTCTGGCTGATCGCGGCCATCCTGCACATCGCGATGGGGTCCATCTCGATCTCCGCGATCACCGCGGCCGGCATCCTCGCGCCGATCGCGGGCTCACTCGGCGTCCCGGTGGTACTGGTCGCCCTCGCCGCCTGCTCGGGCGCCCTGTTCCTCCCTCACGTCAGCAGCAACTTCTTCTGGATGTTCCAGTCCCTGCTCGGGTTGAGCACCCGGGGCACGTTCAAGACCCACACCGTCGCCATGTCACTGGCCTCGGTGATCTCGCTCCCGATCGTGCTGCTGCTCGACATCGCCGTCTGACCGCGAGGTCACTCTCGCCAGCGGTTGTTGAGGAAGGCGTCGTCTTCGTCGTCCACCGGCGCCGGACGGGAACGAGGGGCACGACGGGGTGTTTCTCGTCCTGGCCGGGCGGACGGCTCCGGGGTGAACGCCGGAGCGCCGTCGTCGAAGCCCGGCGTTTCCTCGAACGCCGACGCGTTGCCCGGCTCCGCGTGCGACCTGTCGGTGCTCCAGCCGGACTTCGTCTTGCGCTGCCCCAGTTCCCGCCGGTGCTCGACGTAGCGCTCAGCGGTGTGGACCTGCTTGGTCATGAACTCCTGCGCGCTGGCCTTGATCTCCTTCACGCGCTGGTCCCGCAGGCCTCGGCGCTCCGCCTGCTCGCGGACGAGGCTGTCCAGGGTGGTCCTCATACTCGAGGTGTCGTCGGCACTCATACGTTCTCCCCTACCCTGGCTCACCGCTTGCGGGTGACCGACTGTTCCTCATCGTCCAGCAGCGAACCGGTGATCCGGCCGGTGGGTTCGTTGATCTGGTCGAACACCTCGCCCTCGATCCGGTACGCGCGGTTGGTCCGCTCCTGATCACCGCCACCTGCACCGCCCGCGCCACCGCCGCCCATGCCACCCATCGGTGGCATCGCGCCGCCACCCGCGAACGACTGACCGGCCGGTCCACCCATCGGTGCGGACGGGGCACCGGAAGCCACGGGTTGCGGCTGATGCATCCCACCGCCGGTGTGCACGCCTTCGGTCAACGGCTGGCCGGCCGCGGGAGTCGCGGTTTCGAAGGGGGTCGCGATCCCCGAGCCACCGCCACCTCCGATGCCGCCGCCTCCGCCACTGATACCGCCACCGCCGGTATTGGTCCCGCCACTGCCGAAACCGTCGGGAACGGTGCCGCCGCCACCGTGGTGCGGGGTGAGACGGGGCTCCGGCTGCACGGTCCCGGTGACGGGAGTGAGCGGGTGCGCCGCCTTGTCCGTGCTGGGTTTGTCCTCGCCGAGGGTGTACGTGGTCGGCTTCCCGGTGCCGTCGTCGACGGTGACCGTCGTCGGGCCGTTCGGACCGTCGGGACGTTCTGCGGTGATCTTCAGATCGCCGTCCTGGATGTGGATCTTGCCGTCCGGACCGGGGCGGTGGACACCGTCCTTGCCCGGCTGGCCGTCCTCCGTCCCCGGGGTGGAGCCCAGCTTGGACTCGTCACCGTCGCCGGTCCAGTCGAGCTTGAAGTCCTTGGCCGGTCCGGAACCGTCACCGACCTTGATGCCCATCTCGCCGTCTTTGTCCGGCTCGGTCATCTCGAAGGTCGTGTCGCCCTGCTTGACCTTGAGGGTTTCGCGTTCGCCGTCCTCGGCCTTGTCGCCGTCTTCGCCGGGCTTGTCGCCGACCAGCTTGTCGTCGTCCCCGCCGGGCTGGTCTTCACCCAGCTTGTCCAGCGCTTCGGAGGCCTTTTTCTTCGCGTCTTCGGAAGCCTTCTCGGCTTCGTCTTTCGCGTCGTCATCCTTACCCCCAAGAGGGGCGTCGCCCATCTTGTCCAACGCTTCCGCAGCCTGCTTCTTCGCGTCTTCGGTGGCTCGCTCGGCCGCCGCCTTGGCCTCGTTGGCGGCGTCCGTGCCGCCGCCCCCTGAGCCACCGCCGATACCGCCACCGGTACTTCCGCCAGTGCCGGAGCCGCCACCGACGTCACCGCCGGGAACGTCACCCATCTTGTTCAGCGCTTCGGTAGCCTGCTTCTTCGCGTTCTCGGCAGCCGCGGCGGCTTGTTTCTTCGCCTCTTCGGCGGCCGCTCGCTGCTCGTCACCGGACGACGACGAGCCCGAAGGCGACGTTCCGTCCTTGGTCGAGTCCGGCCCGGAGCCCGAACCGCCCGACGCTCCCCCACCGGAGCCGCCTTCGGGGATGGAGATGTCCGGGACCGGCGGGGGCTTGTACTGACCGCCGCCCGCGCCGGAACCGCCCGAACCCGAGCCGCCGCCAGTACCCGAACCGCCGCCGGTCCCCGAACCGCCGGTGGAGCCTGAGCCGCCACCCGCGCCATCGCCGGATCCACCACCCGGACCGGAGCCACCCGAACCCGAGCCGCCCTCGGGGATCGAGACGTCCGGAATCGGCGGCGGCTTGTACTGACCGCCACCCGAACCGGAACCGCCCGAACCCGAGCCACCGCCGGAACCACCGGTGCCGGAACCATCCGGACCGCCGCCGGAACCACCGGAGCCGCTGCCGGAACCGCCCTGGCCACCGCCGTAGTTCCCTTGGCCGCCACCGTTACCCGAGCCGCCGCCGTTACCCGAGCCGCCTCCTGTGCCGGAGCCATCACCGGAGCCCGAGCCACCGCCAGGTCCTCCACCGGTACCGCCACCGGCGCCACCGCCCGGTCCACCCGGTCCGCCGTCGCCGCCCTTGTCCGCGCCTTCGAACTCGTTCTTGACCTTGCCCATCATCTTGTCGAGTTCGTCGTAGGCCTGGTCGACGAACTCCTTGGTGTCCTTGCAGCTCTTGGCGAACTTCTCGTAGATGCCGTCCCACATCTCCGGGATGAACTGCCGCTGCACCCACTGCTTGGCGAGGTTCTGGCCCGCCTTCTTGAACTCGTCGTCGTCGCAGCAGCCGTCGTTGTTGAGGCTCTGGACCAGGTTGGAGCCGAAGTTGGCGTCCATCCAGCCCGCGATCGCGCCGAGGTCCTCTTTGCCGCTCTTCTCGCCGCTGGCGATGGCGATGACCTTCTGCGCCATCGGGAAGTCGGCGCGGCCGACGATCTCCTTGTACAGGTCGATGACCTCGTCGGCCTTGCCTTTGCACAGTTTGAACACCGCGGCGCTGGTGCTCAACGTCGTTTCGCTCGCGTGGTTCAGCGTTTCCGCGAGTTTTTTGGCCTTGGGCAGGATTTTCTCGTTGTAGTTGTCCGACGAGGCGTCCGCGGCGTCGCCGGTCCAGGTCCCGTAGAGGCCGTTCAGCTCGGAGCCGGTTTCCTGGATGGTCCTGTCGACGGTCTTCGAGCCGGTCTTGAAATGGGCGGCGTCGTCGACGAAGTTCTTGAAGCTGATGCCGCGCTGCTCGTCGAAAGGCTTCTTGATGTCCTTCTCGAAATCGAGCGCGCGAGTGGTCCCGCGGCAGTCCTCCGGGAGCTTCGCCAGCAGCGAGCCGAAGGTCTGGAAGACCTTGAGCGCGGGTTCGGCGGCGTCGAAGATCTCGTCCGACGTCTTGGTCCCGGCGCCCTCCGCGGTGGGCTCCTTCGTGCCGTCGAGCTTCTTGTTGCCCTCGTCGACGGCCTTCTTCTCTTGCTTCGTGTTGTAGCTGGCCTGATCGCCGGCGGCCTTCGCGCCCCCGTAGACCTTTTTGGTGTCGTCGTCGTAGGGCATGAACGGCAAGGCGTTGAAGGTTTCCGCGTATTTCGCGGCTTCCTTGCGCTTCTGCTTGATCTCCTCCGGCTCCTGGTCCGCCGTCCAAGGCGGCGGCGCCGGATGCGTCTTGATCCACGAGCCGATGAGCGCGGTCTTGTTCTCGGGCGGCACGCTCGGGTTGTCGAGGACGGCCTTGACGTCGGTCCAGGTGAGTTCGTCGGCCACTAGCGCATCCCCGTCTTGGTGATCTTGTTCTTCTGCTCGTCCTCGTTGGCGCCGTAGGTGGTGCCCGCCGTGCCGAGGTTCGTCCCGAACGCGCCGAGAGTGGAGCTGTAGCCCTGGACCGAGGCCCACAGCGCCGTCACTCCGGCGGTGTACTTCGCCGCGTGGGCGCCGTGTGCCTGCCCGAAACCGGCCGCGTTCACCGGTGTGCTCGACAGATCCGGGTTGTCGTCCAGCAACCGTTCCGTCAGCTTTCCGACGTTCTTCGACGCCGATGAAAGCGCATCGGTCGCCGCGGTGAAGCCCCCGCTCATTCTTTTCAGCGCCTTTCGTCGGATCCGTCGGCCTTATCGCCGAGTGCCTCGCCGAGCACTTCGGCCACCGACTCGATGTCGGTGAACCGGTCCAGCTGGTCAAGGTCAATTCTCACGTCGTGGTAGATCTCCAGCGCGGACAGGAGTTTTATCCGTCCCTTGGAGTCGATACCCAGCTCTTCGAGCGTTGCGTCGGACTCGATTTCGGCGGGATCAAGCCGAAAAGTCTCGCTGACGACCTTCACGACCTCCGCGCGGTGATCACCCACGGCGCCGACTATAACGCGCCTTCGCGGCCGCCCGCGCAACCTTGCCACTGGAAGTGCGCGGAAGGTCACCGGAGGGAACCAGATGGACAGATCGCAACGTCAGATCATGTTCGCGTGACACCGCGCGTAATACCACCCGGGTGACTTCTTTGACATCCGCTTCGGCGTTCTTTGCCCATTCGGCTACCAACATCGCCCCTTCACCCTCTTTGTCCGTCACACCGAAAGCGGCGACGCGGTCGCGGCGGATCGCCGGATGCGCTTCACCCGCCACCGCTTCGATGTCCTGTGGGTGGAAGTTACGGCCGTCGATGACGATGAGATCCTTGAGCCTGCCGGTGATGTAGAGGTCGCCGCGGTGGAACACGCCGAGGTCACCGGTGCGCAGCCAGCCGCCGACACCGTCGAGTTCTCCCCCGAAGGCGGCGGCGTCGCCACGGCCCCAGTAGCCCGCCGCGACGTTCGGGCCATGGACCCAGATCTCCCCGGCCAGGCCGTCGGGCTGTGCCACCCCGTCACGGACGATCCGCACCCGCTGCCCGAGCGGACGGCCGACCGACACGAGTCCCTGGCCGTCCGGCACCTCGACCGCCCGGCCCTGCGCGAGGGCTTCCCGGTCGAACACCGCGCCGCGCGGTCCTTCCGCACCCGCGCTCGCCACGTACACGGTGGCCTCGGCCAGGCCGTAGGACGGGCGGTGGGCCTCCGGCCGGAACCCGTGCGGACCGAAGACCTCCTGGAACCGCGCGACCGTGCGCGGCTGTACCGGCTCGGCGCCATTGAGGGCGACACGGACGTCAGAGAGGTCGAGGTCGTCCCCTGCCTCTCCGGCGGCGTCGGCGGCCAGGTCGAACGCGAAGTTCGGCGCGGCGGTGAACACGGCCGGGTGATCCGCCAGCTGACGCAGCCACCTCGCGGGCCGGTGCACGAACTCGGCGGGTGACATGAACACCGACCGCGCGCCCGCGAAGACCGGCAGGCACAGGAGCTGGATCAGGCCCATGTCGTGGAAGAACGGGATCCAGCCCGCACAGGTCGTCCCCTCGTCGACCGCGTAGGCCTGGCTCGCCTGCCAGCAGGCCGCGGCGACCGCCCGGTGCGGGATCACGGCACCGGCGGGCTCCCGCGTCGACCCGGACGTGTATTGCAGATAAGCGGCGCTCTCCGGCGTGACCGGGAGCGGATCGACGCCCGGCCCGGAAAGTTCATCGACCAGGACCAGATGGTCGGGTGTCCCGGCCTCGCGCGTTTTCGCGGCGGCGGCCGAGGACGTCAGCCAGACGCGTGCACCGCAGTCCGCCAGCACACCGGCGAGCCTGCCTCGCTGGGAATGGCTGCCGGGCGCCATCAGCGGCACGGCCACCAGGCCGGCGGCGAGTGCGCCGAAGAACGCGAGGGGGTAGTTCAGGTCCTGACCGGTGAGCACGGCGACGCGATCACCCGGCCGTGTGATCGGGCGCAGCGCCCCCGCGACCTGCCGCACCCGGGAGACGAACTCCGCCCAGGTGACCGTGTCGTCGACGCCGGCACTGTGGTCCTGATGCGTGAACAGCGGTCGCGGGTCGGTTTGGCGAGCGAACAACCGCTCGACGATCGAGGTGCGCAGCACCTGCTCCGGAACATCCACCGGCGACGCGGTCATGTCCGGCAACCTACTGGAACCGCCGAGCGGCCGCTTACCGCCCCGGATGGGTCGCGAGGGGCGCCTCAATTCACTGTCCCCAATGCGACATTGGAGACAGTGAGCGTCTCCAATGTCGCGTTGGGGACATCAGGCACGCGGGCCCGCGAGGCCGGCTCGGGTCAGTTCACCGTCACGGTCGCGAGCGCGGCGTCCTGGCCGGGATCCATACCGCACGGCAGGTCGAACGTGCCGAGATCCGTCGGCGTACCGTCCGCGCGCTTCGGCGTGACCTTCCCGACGAAGCTTCCGCCCACGGTGAAGGCGACCGAGCCGGGCTTCTTCACGGTGAGGCCGGGGATCGGGCCGGTGATGACGATCGCCAGCGGGCCGTCCTGCGGCACGGGGGTGACCGGGAAGCCGAGGCCGTTGAGCGTGACGCCGAGTTCGGTGCCGTTGTAGTCGACGTCGACGTTCGCCGACGCGGTGCCCTCGATCGTCGCGGCGCCGATCAAATTCAGCGCGGTGACGGTGTCCCCGTCGAGGGAGACGTTCACGGAAAAGCCGGTGACGTCGATCGGGGAACCGGCGGTCACCGCTTCGGGAAAGGTCGCGGTCACCGTCGCGGCGACCTGCTGCGCTCCGATGAGCGGCATTTCGCAGGTGAAGGTCAGGTTCTTGGTCACCGGCCCGGCGAGGGGAACGGCGCTCGCGGTGGCGGGCACGGCCGCGACGGTTCCGGCGAAAACAAGTGCGGTGGCAATCCAGGCAAGGGGTCTCAAAGGCGAAACGCGCGTCATGGAATCCTCCGGTCGGGAATTCGAGAAAAGGAACGGCGAAAGCCGGAAAAATTGGTTCTTTGGGAACATTACGACGCCGTGAACCGGCTAACAACACGCCACCGTGCTCGGATCGATTCAGGCGACCGGGTCCCGATTCTTTTTGTCATTCGGCGACGATTCCCCGGCCGAGTTCTTCGCCTGATCACGCGAGTTCTCCACCTGATCACGCGTGATGCCCGTTCGGACACGCGAGTTGCCCTTTTTGACACGCAAAAGCAGGCCCTGGCGGGACAAAGTCGTTCACTCTCGGGAATTTCGGACAGAAGACCGGACATTTCTCGCCTACCCGCGAGCCTTGGCCGCACACTCGGCGGGCAGTGTGTTTCTTTCCCCCGGCCTTGGAGGAGTCACCATGCGTCGAAGAATCGCCCTGGCACTCGGCGGCGCCGCCGTCCTGACCGCGAGCCTCGCTTCCGCCGCCCTCGCCCCTGTCGCACAGGCTTCCCCCGGACTGATCGCCGCCATGCAGCGAGACCTGGGACTCACCGCCGCGCAGGCCTCGACTCGCCTCACCCAGGAAATGACGGCGACGCGCGTGATGCCCGCCGCCCAGCAGGCGGCCGGTGCGGCCTTCGGCGGCGCCTGGTTCGACCCGGCACGCGGCAAACTCGTCGTCGGGGTGACCGACCCCGCGGCGGCGTCCGCCGTCCGGCAGGCCGGTGCCGAACCCACCGCCGTCGCGATCAGCGCGGCGCGACTCGACGCCGCGAAGGCGGAAATCGACTTGTCGGCCAAGACCCGGCCCGCCCCAGCGGCCGTCAGCGGCTGGCGCGCCGACCCACGCGGCGGCAGCGTCGTGGTCGCCGTGCGGCCAGGCGCGTCCGGTCCCGACATCGACGACTTCCTCACCAGGGCACGGAAAGCCGGCCCGGTCACGGTGGTCACCGCACCGACGGCCGCCCCGTTCGCGGCGGGCACCGTCGGCGGCGACCCGTACTACATCAACGGGAACACCCGCTGCTCGATCGGGTTCTCCGTCCACGGCGGATTCGTCAGCGCCGGTCACTGCGGCGGCTCCGGCAGCTCGGTCGTCGGCTGGGACGGCTCGGCGATGGGCAGCTTCGCCGGATCTTCCTTCCCCGGCAACGACTACGCGTTCATCCGGATCGGCAACGGCTGGTGGACCGCGCCGGTCGTCCTCGGCTGGGGCACGGTGAGCGACGCCCTCGTGCGGGGATCGTGGGTCGCGCCGGTCGGCACCTCGGTATGCCGGTCGGGCTCGACGACACACTGGCACTGCGGCACCGTGCTGGGACACAACGAGACCGTCAACTACTCGCAGGGCGCGGTCCACCAGATGACCCGCACCAACGTCTGCGCGGAACCCGGCGACTCCGGCGGTTCCTTCATCACCGGTGACCAGGCACAGGGCGTCACGTCCGGCGGCTGGGGCAACTGCCGTTCCGGCGGCGAGACCTGGTTCCAGCCGGTGAACGAGATCTTGCAGACCTACGGCCTGTCACTCGTCACCGCTTGACATCTACTGAAACAGCTTGCTCAACGGAAGATCGGGGACGTCGAGTGTCCTCGATCCTCCGTTGATCAGGGACCGGTCCCGACCGACCTCGGCTATACACCCCTACCGTGACTCGACATGGTGTGCTGTGGCTCGCGCTGTGCGCCGCGGTCTTGGCCGGATGCGGGGACTCAGCCCCGACACAGCCCGAATCGCGACCACCGGAGCCGACGGTGGGCGTGGCCGACTTCGAGCAGCGGCTCATCGAGCACGTCCGCCGCTTCGGCGACGCGGTGTTCGAGCCGGAGGCCGACGTCGCGCCGCCGACCGTGACCACGACGGCCGGCTGTCCCGGCGGACCGGCCTGGGGTGTCGTGCCGCACGCCGAGTCCACCGTGAAGGCCGCCGCCCCGCCGCGAAAGCAGCTGCAAGACCTGGTGAACTGGTTGCTGCGCAACGATTTCGACCAGGATATCGACACGAAGAGCACCGTGCCGCCGGATGTGGACCGCACGCTCGTGCACCCTGACGGCACTCGCCTGCACCTGACGGTTCCGCAAGGCGAACCCCCGCTCACCATGGCGCTGACCGGTCCGTGTTCTTGGCCGGCCGACCGGCCGGGTGGTCCGGCTCCCGGCAGTCTCAAGCCGTTGCGCGCGCCGTCCGGTCCGATGAGCGCGGGGCCCCACGAGGTGTGTTCCTCACCGCGCAACTACGTCTACAACCGGGACGCGCCGGCGTTCGCCGGACCTGGTCCGCACCCGATCGCGTTGATCGATCTGGACGACAAGGAGGGTCCGGAAAAGCCCGGATACCCGTTGTTGCCCGGTTGGGAGCCTCGACGTCCGGGAAAGCCGGACATCGAGACGGCCAAGGTGCAGCTGATCGCCTGCGTGCACAGTAAGGAACTGCCTGAAGGCGCACAGGAGGTCACCTGCCGGTTCGACGAAGGCCCGCTCACCTTCACCCTGCTCGAGGCCACCTATCAGGTCACCGTCCGGGAAGCGCGTACCGGCAACGAAGTCGCCGCTGTCACCCTCCGCGGAACGCAGACCGGCGCCCAAAGCTGCCCGGCGGCGGTGATCTACCGCAAGGGCGTCACTCCCCGGCTGCTCCGCGGCATAGACGTCGCGGGTTTCCGAGGCACACTCCGTCCCCTGATCGAAGGATCTCGTTAGTTTTCAAGAGATTCCCGAGCCGACGGGAATAGTTCCCCTACCTACCGGGAAAGCGCCGAACCTAGCCTTTGGGCCACCGGTCGGCCATGTCGGCGACGCTCGCTGCCACACCATGGACTGGGCCCGCGCCGGTGCGCTTCGTGAACCACCGCGGGTATCCGAAAATGGAGGTGGATGTGTGACTGAGCAAGAAACCGGCGAACAGGCGATCGACACTGAGCCGAACAGCCAGAGCGACCGCGCGGAAAAGGACGATTCTTCCCCGGGGCGCGCTGTACCGGCCGAGGCGTGGCCGCGGGCGTCGATGAGGGACGTGGTCGGATGACCGGCGTCAAGAGGACCGGTGTCTTCGCCGTGCTGCGGGAGACCCCGGCCCCGGTCAGGTACCTGCTCGGCGGCATGCTCGTCAACCAGCTGGGCGCGTTCGTCCAGACCTTCCTGATCCTCTACCTGACCTTCCGGGGTACCTCGGTCGGCTTCGCCGGGATCTGCCTCGCCGCGTACAGCGTGGGAGCGATCTTCGGCGCCATGCTCGGCGGCGAACTGACCCACCGGTTCGGCGGCCGGGCGACGATCGTGACGGTGATGACGTGCGCGGCGCCGCTCATCGCGTCCATTCCGCTGGTCTGGGGCATGCCTTTGGTACTGCTCGTGGTGATCGCGCTTTCGGGGCTGTCGATCCAGGCGTACCGGCCGGCGGCGGCGGTGCTGCTCGCCGAGCTCATGCCGGAAGAGCACAAGGTCATGGGTTTCTCGATGATGCGCATCGCGCTGAACATCGGCGCCGCCGTGGCGCCGCTGCTCGCGGCCGTACTCATCCAGATCAACTGGGACCTGCTGTTCTGGCTGGACGGCGCGACCGCGGCACTGTGGGCGTTGCTGGCGTTCGTGTTGCTGCCGAAGCGGGTCGCGACTCCGCACAGTGCCGAGTCCGATGGCGCGTCCGTGCCCGCTATGAGTGCCCGCGCGGTGTACGGGACGCTGGTCCGCGACACCCGTTTCCTGTGCTACCTGGTGGCGGGCGTGTTCGGCATGATGGTCTACGCCGGGTCGATCGCGGTGCTGCCGTTGAACATCGTGTCCGCCGGTTACCCGGTCGGGTTGTACAGCACGGTGCTGGTGATCTCCTCGGTCGTGCTGATCACCTGCGAACTGAAGATCACCACGTACATCGTGCGGATTCCGAAGTATCTCGCCGGTTTGTTCGGCAACCTGGTCAGCGGGCTCGGATTCGTCCTTTATGGACTGATTGCCGAGCATCCATTCTTCGTGGTGGCGGGCGCGTTGCTGGCGGTGTCCGGGCTGATGATCCACGGACCGAGTACGGCCGCCCATCCGGCCACTTTCCCGGTGGAGCTGAGAAGCCGCTACATCGCGACGAAGGAGACGTTGTCCGGCCTGGCCGCGACGATCGGCCCGATCCTCGGACTGTTCCTCTGGAGCACTTTCGGCGGGCCGGTGTTCTGGGGCTTCTGCGCGCTGCTGTCCTTCATCGCCGGATCGATGCACATCTACGGCCTCGGGCAGCCGCCCGTGCCGGTTCCGGTGGCCGAGCCCGAACCGGAAGTCGTGGGAGAGCGACCATGAACGAAGCCAACGGTGTGCTGCTGGTCATCGGCAGCGGGCTGAAGCTGTATCGCGAGTACCTCGTCTCGTCCATCCACCGGTGCGCCCGCGCGGCCGGTCTCGGCCTCGTGCTGCTGAACAATCTCAAACCCACCTGGCAGCACGCCTACTTCGACGAGATCGTCCACACCGACGTGTTCGACGCGGACGAGATGCTCGCCGCCGCCCGCGAAGTCGCCGGACGGCACCGGATCGCCGGCCTGATGTGCTGGGACGAACCGGTCGTGCTCGCCGCGGGCGAACTCGCCGCCGAACTCGGGGTCCCCGGATTGAGCGTGGACGGTGTCCGCGGCTGCCGCGACAAGAACCGCACCCGGACCGTGCTGACCGCCGAAGGACTGCCGCAACCGGGTTACGCCCTGACCACTTCTCTCGACGAGGCCCGCGCCGCGGCCGCCCGGATCGGGTACCCGGTGGTGCTCAAGCCGAGGGCCATGGGCGCGAGCATCGGCGTGGTCTTCGCCGCCGACGAGTCCGAAGTGGACGCCGCGTTCGGCGTCGCCATGGGCGCGGCCACCGTCGACCAGAGCCGCTACGGCGGGGGCGCGATCGTGGAGGGCTACGTCTCCGGTCCGGAGATCAGCATCGACGCCGCCGTGCACAAGGGCGAGTACCTGCCGATGTTCGTCGCCCGCAAGCAAACCGGCGACCAGCCGTACTTCGAGGAGGTCGGGCACGTCGTCGACGCCGACGATCCACTGCTGCACGACACCGAACTGATGGACGTCCTCACGCGGGCGCACCACGCGCTCGGCGTGGCGGACGGCATCACCCACACCGAGGTCCGGCTGACCGACCGCGGCCCGCTGATCATCGAGGTCAACGGCCGACTCGGCGGCGACCTGATCCCGTTCCTCGGCCGGACCGCCACCGGTATCGACCCCGGCGAGATCCTGTTCGCCGTCACGACCGGACAGCGCCCGGTCGTCACCCTGACCCGGCACGCGGTCGCCGGCATCCGGTTCGGCTACCCGGACCACGACTGCCTGGTCCACGAGGTCACGGTCCCGGACGAAGCACCCGGTCTGGTCCTCGCGTCGCCGATGATCGACCCGGGTAGCACCTTGCGACTGCCGCCCGGCGGCTATCTGGCCAGGCACTCGTTCGTGGTGTGCGAGGCAGGCGACCGGGAAACCTGCGCGCAGCGACTGGACACGGCCGCCGCCCTGGTGCGGATCGACGCCGATCCGGTGGACCCACCAGCACCCGGTACCGCCTTCGAGATGCCCGCCGGGCTGCTCGACGTCGACGAACACGAGGGAGTTTCCGCATGACCATGACCGAGCCCGTCCGCACCGATGTGCCGCTGACCGGCGCGCAGATCCTCGCGAACGCCAAGGCACTCGCGCCGATCCTGCGTGAGCGGGCCGCGGAGATCGAAAAGAACCGGAGCCTGCCCGCGGACGTGGTCCAGTTGCTGCGCGACGCCGGTGTCTTCCGCATCGGCTTCAGCCGCGACTGGGGCGGGCCCCACATGACCTCGATGGAGCAGACCGAGGTGATCGAGGCGCTTTCGCACGGCGACGCGTCCGTCGGCTGGTGCGCCAAACTCGGCTCGGACATCGGCCTGCACGCCAACTTCATCGACCAGGACGAGGCGCGCCGGATGTTCACCAGCCTCGACATGCACTCCGCGGGGGTGCTCCCGGTGACCGGGCGCGCGGAACGGGTTCCCGGTGGCTACCGGCTCACCGGCCGGTGGGGGTTCGGCAGCGGCTCGACCCACGCCGACTGGGTCGCCTCCGGCGCCATGGTGTTCGAAAACGGTGAGCCCTATGCCAGCCCGGACGGCAGCAACCCGCACGAGTCGCGCCTGTTCATGGTGCCGGGCGACCAGATCGAGTCCGTGGACAACTGGTACACCCTGGGCCTGTGCGGCTCCGGCAGCAGCGACTACACGATTACGGACGTTTTCGTTCCGGAGAACCATTCCCTGACCTTCGACAACCCGAAGGTCCCCAATGGACCGCTGGTGCAGCCGGACGTGATCCAGCGCAGCATGTGCGGCGTCCCGCTCGGCGTGGCGAGAGCCGCGCTGGACTACGTCCGCGGTCTCACCATCGAGCGGGTCGACATGCTGAAGGGCTCGCCGTGGCGGATGAGCGGGATCGCCTGGAAGGACAACGAACACATCCAGATCACGCTGGCCGAATGCGAGGCGGACTACAGCACGACCCGCGCCGGGGTGTACCGGGCGCTGGAGCGGCAGTGGGAGGTCACCGCCGACGGGATCGGCACGCTGGACGATCTCACGCCCGACGAGCGGGTCGCCCCGGCGCTGACCGGCTGGCAGGCGTTCCAGATGTCCAAGCGGGTGGTGCAGCGGCTCGCCGATCTCCTCGGCACCGCGGCGATCCGGTCGGGCGACCCGATGAACCGGTGGCTGCGGGACTCGATGACCATGGCCATGCATCCGACCGCGCGGGACCGCGTCACCCAGACGGTCGGCGCGCATCTGGTCGGTGCCAGGCCTTCCATGCGGTTCATGCTCGGCATCGTGGACAAGCCCAAGACAGAGTCCGATGAGTGAGCGGCCCATCCTGGTCGTCGGGTTCGTGACGCCGGTGCTGCGGGCACTGATCGGTGTCGAACCCGACGGCTCGGTCATCCTCGTCGAAGAGCCGGACGTGATCCGCAAACGGGACATACGCGCGAAACTGGCCGGGTCTCCGCTCGTCCGTGAACTGATCGAGTGGGAGCACAGCAAACCCGGCACGGCCGACGCGTTCCACGCCACCCACCGCGACCTGAACCCGGTCGCGGTGGTCCCGCTCATCGAGTACGCCACCCCGTTCGCCGCCCGGCTCGCCGAACGTTACGGCGTGCCGGGCGCGAGCCTTGGCGCCGCGCTGACCTTGCGGGACAAGGCTTTGCTGCGGCAGGTCAGCGCGGCCGCCGGGGTGCCGAACCCGGAAAGCGCCACGGTGACCTGCCCGGCGGACGTGCTGGCGTTCATGCGTGCCCGTCCCGGCCCGGTGGTGCTCAAGCCGTCGAACCGGCAGGCCGCCGTGGGCACCCAGATCGTCCAGGACCCGGCCGAGGTCGAGCAGGCCTGGGCGAACTGTGTCGAGCAGGACGAGGGCGTCTTCGTCCCCGACCGGCCGATGGAACTGCGCATGCTGGCCGAGCGGTACGTGCCCGGACCCGAGTACAGCGTCGAAATGCTCGTCCGCGATGGACGGCAGTTGTTCGCCAACGTCACCGGCAAACAGCTCTACCCCGGCCCGCGGCCGGTGGAGCTGGCGCATATCGTGCCCGCCGACATTCCCGACGACCTCACCGAGACACTGGCGGAAGTGACCCGTCAGGTCGTCGCGGCCGTCGGGTTCGTCGACGGAATCCTTCACTGCGAATGGATCGTCGCCGACGGCGTGCCGTTCCTCGTCGAATGCGCGGGCCGGATCGCCGGGGACGGCATCCTGGAGATCATCGACCACGCCTACCCGATCAAGCTGCTCCGTTCGTACTTCGCCATGATGCGCGGCGAAACCCTGCCCGAGCTGCCCCGCCGCGCCACCGGCGGCGCGGCCGTGCGGTTCGTTCCGATGGAGCCCGGGGTGATCGACGCCGTGCTGGGCATCGAGCAGGCCCGTCAGGTGGAAGGCGTGTTCCTCGTCGACCTCCAGGTTGGCCCCGGCCACCGGTCCACCGCGCTGCGCAGCTCATGGGACCGCTCGGGCCTCGTCATGGCGGAGGCGGACACCCCGGCCGAGGCCCTGCAACGCGCCGAGAAGGCCGCGGGCCTGGTCCGGATCGAGGTCCGTCCCGAGCCCTGAAGCACGTGAAGGCCCCCTTCCTGGTGCCGGGAAGGGGGCCTTCACGTACTTCAACCCGGATCTCGCGTGCTTGGACGCGTAACTCGCGTGTTTAGACGGAGATCACGCGTGTTTAGACGGAGAACTCACGTGATTGGACGGAGAACTCACGTGGCGGGGCCAACCACTCGAGATCTCCGTCCAATCACGCGTGATCTCCGTCCAAGCACGTGAGATCGCCATTCAAGCACGTGAGTTACGGGTTTGGTCAGCGGCGGAGCAGGCGGAACGCGGCGGTGGTGAGCGCAGCGAGCGCGGAGGCGCCCGCGTACTTGAGGATGCGGTGCTGTCGGGTGGCACGGTGCTGGGCCTGGGCGTACGGGATGGTGGTGTTGGTGACCATGGCGTGGAGCGGCATCCAGCGGTGGCGGAGCACCTTCTCCAGGAGGGTGTCGCAGGCCCGCTCGAGGCGGACCGCCGGGGAGCGCACGGTGTCGCGGAGTTCGGCGAAGTTGCGGTGGGACATGGCGGCCAGTGCGTCGGTGTTCGGCTTGCGGCGGGTGTAGTAGCGAACCAGCGCCGCCGGCGTGTCACCGGTGTGGTGGGTGAGGCTGTCCGTCAGTTCCAACGCGTCCTCGAAGGCCGAGTTCATGCCCTGCGCCAAGAACGGGTAGACGGCGTGGCAGGCGTCACCGATCAGTACCACCTTGCCCTCGTGGATCCACGGGGCGGTGCTGACGGTGACGAGGTTGAAGGTGGGTTGCCGCAGGAACGTCTCGCCGAGGTCGGGGACCAGCGACAGGACGTCGGGAAAGTACTCGCGGAACAAGGATTCCACGTCCGACGGCGTCCGCAGCGAGTCGAAGCCGTGGGTGCCGTGGAACGGGAGGACGCAGGAACAGGTGAAGGAGCCGTCGCGGTTGGGGTGGGCGAACATCATGATGTCGCCGCGGGGCCAGAGGTGGAAGACGTCGTCGGCCATGCGGTGGGTGCCGTCGGCGGCCGCCGGGATGTGGAGTTCGCGCCAGCCCCATTCGAGGTAGTTCTGCGAGAACTCCGCGCGTTGATCGTGGTGCATGGACCGGCGGACGGCCGAGAACGCGCCGTCCGCGCCCACCACGACATCCGGCTTCACCACGAGACTCCGCCCATCAGGGTCCACAAAGGACACCGACGGCAGATCCCGGTCCACGCCCGTGCACCGCGTGTCGAACACGAACCGCACACCCGGGACCCGGCAGGCCGCGTCCACCAGCAGCGCACTGAGGTCCTGGCGCTGGATGGCCAGGATGCCGCCCTCGCCGTAGGCCGAGAACCGCAGTCCGCCGTCGAGGTTGTGCAGCATCCGCCCGTGCATCGGCACGACGAGCCGCTTCACCTCCTCCGACAACCCCAGGCTGTCCAACGCGGCCAGGCCCCGCCGGGACAGCCCCAGGTTCATGGACGTCACCGCGCTGGCCGTCTCGCGCGGATCCGGCCTGCGGTCGTACACCGTCACCGCGTGGCCTTGCCTGCCCAGCGAAAGCGCCAGGAACGCGCCCGCCATGCCGGCACCCACAATCGTGAACTCCACTACTCACTCTCCTTGTCGTTCACGCACTGACCTCCATGACAGCGCCGAGGACTTCCTTGGCGACAAGTGGTGCGGTGCCGAAGCCGGACCCTCCGCAAGCCGGCCGGGACCACACCGACGGGTGGACCCGGGTGAGCACCGGGCCGCCGGTGCCGGGATCGGTCGCGTAGTGGCAGTCCCGTACGGCGACCACGGTGTAGTCCGCGGCGTCGGTGAGGATCGGCTCGGCGAGCAGCCGGTCGGCCCACGGCTCGCGGTCCGGGTCCACAGTGGACTCGACCGCTCGGCACACCGCGTCCGAGCTGATCTTGAGCAGGGTGCCGCCGCCAGGAGGCAGCAGCCAGGCCCGGCGGTCGGCACCGATCCGGCCGACCCCTGGGGCCGACGCCCACCAATCGGCCAGGTGCCGCGGCGGGCGCAGGTAGACCATCGTCTGGCGGTGCAGCGCAACGGGCGGACCGGTCAGCTCGGTGGCCCACGGCCCGGCCGCGACCAGCACGAGGTCCGCGCCGAGGACGCTGCCGCCGGCCAGCGCCACCCGGTGGTCGTCGACGGCGTCGACGACACAGCCCGGCCGCAGCACCACCGCGGGATGCGCGGCGAGCCACTCGGCGGCCGCGCGCAGGAACCGATCGGCCAGCAGTACCCCGGCGCCGGCATCGCGCACCCCGCGGTTCCCAGCCGGGAACACCACGGGCGGCAAGGCGTCCGGCGTAACGACGGTCGCGGCCACCCCCGCCCGCCGCGCGGTGTCGAGTGCCCGCCCGAGCTCGTCCGGGGTGCCCGCGGTGACCACGCCGACCGGCCGGAAGATCCTGGTCCGCAGCAACGCTTCCAGCTCCAGCCACCGGCGGCGGGCCTCGGCCATCCGCAGGGTGCCGTCGACGTCGTCCGGCCGCAGCACCCGCAGCACCCGGTGCTGGTCGGACGACGTCGACGCGGGATTCGGGACGGGACCGCGATCGAGCACGGTGACGCGGTGGCCCGCCCGTGCGCAAGCGATCGCGGTCACCAGTCCGGTCACCCCCGCCCCCACGACGACGACCGTGGCCATCAGCCGGTCAGCCGGGGCAGCCGCTTCGGGGTGACCGTCTCGACGTCCATCTGTCCGGGCAACGACGTGTCGGGCAGCGCTGCCGCGGCGAGATCGATCAGGATCGGCGCGGCACAGCGCAGGAACACGTCCACCTGATGGCAAAGATCGCCCGCGGTCTCGGCGGTCACGGTGGCGGCCAGCCGGTCCAGCCTGCCGAGTTGTTCGGCGAGGGTCGACGCCACGGCCGTCACACTGAAGCGTCGCAGCTCGTATCCGTCGGCGAACCGGTCGGCCATCCGCAGCGCTGTTCTCCTGGCTTCCTCGGAGACCGGCAGCGGACCACGGTCCACCCAGGCGTCGACCACCGCCGCGACCCGGTTCCACGGTCCCGTCAGCCGTGTCTCGCTGACCCGGAGCAGGGCCTCGTGGGTGAAGTCGGTGCGCTGGTACTCGGGGCTGGTGGCGCAGAGGTGGAAGCGGATGAGATCGCGTGGCACCTCGGTGGCCAGCTCACGGCCGGACACGACGTGCCCGCGGCTGGTGGAGAACTTCTCGTTGGCCAGCTCGTAGAACTCGTTGGTGACGTACCGAGACGGCAGCACGTGGCCGCCCAGCGCGGTGAGCATCGCCGTACCCACGATCGCGAACGGGTAAGTCGCGTCCAGGCCGAGGAAGTACACCACGGTCGAACCGGAATCCGTCTGCCACAGTTCGTCGTCGGCGGTCAGCACCGCGCCGCGTTTCTCGGCGGCGAGGGCGGTGGTGAACATGCTCCACGGCATGCCTTCCATATGCGGGTAGATCACCTGCCCCGGCACTTCGGGGAACGGCGCCGGGATACCCCACGACGTCGGCTGGGTGATCGGGAAGTCCGGCAGAGGCCCCGCGAGCGCGGACTCGATGAGCTGGGCCATACCGGGCCGCATCGGCGTGCGGGCGAAGTACGCCTCTAGCTCCGCGCGGTACCGCTCCACCGGGAAGACGAGGATGTCCGCCTCCCGGTATTCCAGCGGCTCGTCCGGACGCAGCGTCGAACGCGGGCCGATCAGATCGCCGGGCGCGACCGGCAGACCGCAGCTCTCGCAGATCCCGGCGTACCCGTCGGCGAGGCAGAACGGGCACCCACCGGTGACGTAAGCGTCCATCAGATACTCGCCGGTGCTTGGCAGGTAAGGGAAACGGGCCGTCCGCAGCTCCAGCGCGCCCATGCCGTGCAGGCGGTCGTAGAAGTCGATGACCAGTTTGGTGAACCGGTCACCGATGCAACCGAACCCGTCGACCTCGATCCCCATCGCGGCCAAGGTCTGCTGGACCTGTTCCGCGGAACGCTCCCGCAGTTCTTCCGGTGCCACGCCGAGACGCGCGGCCGCGGTGACGATGTAGTTCTGGGTGAAGTGCATACCGGTGCCGTACAAGGCTTCCCGGCCGGTCGCGCGGGCGTACCGGGTGCAGACGTCCGCGGCGAGGAAGGGCCCGGCGAGGTGGCCGAGGTGCAGGTCACCGTTCGCCGTCGGGGCAGGCGAGATCACCACCAGCCGGTTCATCAGGCGGTCCTCGGCTCGACGGCGCCGCGGCGGGCGAGCAGGTCGCCGACGATGTCTCGGGACCGGTGGGCCAGCACGCTGATCAGCGAGTCGGCGATACCGTGCGTTGCTTCGTTGATGCCCTGCAGATACACCGCGCCCCAGGCGGAATCGCCGAGGTCGACCCGGTAGCAGCGGCTGACCGAGACCTCCGACAGGCCGACGCGGTCGGCCAGGTCGCGAACCATCGCGGGCATCCGCTGGTCGAAGCCGGTGCCGAGGAGCACCAGGTCGCAGTGCAGCGGCTCGACCTTGCCGCTGGTCCGGTCGCGCAGATCGAGGACGACCTCGTCGTCTTCGACCCTGGCGCCGACGACCTCGGTCAGGGTCCGCACCTCCGAACGCTGCTGGCCGATGCCGCGCTGCTGATAGAGCGTGGTGTAGATGTGGTCGAGGAACGGCGGGGCGGCGCCGGCGTAGTTCGTCAGGCGCATCTCGTCCAGCACCTGCTGGCGAATCTCGGGCGGGCTGTCGTAGAAGCGGTCGACGAACGACGGGAAGAACAGCTCGTTGACGAACTTGCTGGTCTGATAGTTCTGCGGGCCGATGGACCGCACGATCATGGTCCGGGTGCTGTTGGGCAGATTGTCGTGCAGTGCCATGAACATCTCGGCCGCGCTCTGCGCCCCGCCCACCACGACGGCGCGCAGCGGCGCGTCCGCGGGCAGCTGCGCGATCCGGCGCCGGTACTGGGCACTGTGGATGAGCCTGTCGGACGGCAAACCGGCGAAGACGTCGGGGACATGTGTGTCACGGCCGCCACCGACGACCAGGTCACGGCAGCGGATCGTGTCCCCGTCGGTGAGCGTGGCGACCCAGCCGGTGATCGACCCGTCGGCGCCACGCGCGGGCTCGATACTCTGAACCCTTGCGTCGTAACGGATGCGGACCTGATCCAGCGACTTCGCGACCCATTGCAGGTAGTCGGAGAACTCCCACCGGAACGGGTGGAAGGTGCCGAGGTTGACGAACTCGTCAAGCCGGTTCTGGTCGTACAGGAAGTTGAGGAACGAGAACTTGCTGCGCGGATTGCGCAGGGTCACCAGATCCTTCAAGAAGGAGACCTGGCTGCGCGCCCACGGCATCAGCAGATCACGTTGCCATTTGATGTCCGGACTCTGCTCCAGCAGCAGCGTCTGCTCGGCCAGCTCCGGGTTCCCGGACTCTTCGATGGCCACCGCGAGCGCCAGGTTCGCCGGTCCGGCCCCGATTGCCAGCAAACCCACCTGTATTTCAGTCACAGATACACCCCGTTCGTCCAGAATAGGGTGCCGATACTAAGGACCGGCTTTTCCCCGGCGACAGGGTCGGTTTTCCCGAAGGCCGGGGAACCTCACTGATAATTCCCCGCGAAGAGGGTAATTTTACCCTTGCCGACAGGGAAACCCGCCGGACCACGACCTAGCCGCCATTGATCGGGTACTCCACCGTTCAGCGGCTTAATTGATCGCGATCAATTTCCCATAACGGTCATACGGATCCGTTCGATATGCAGGACATACGCTCACCTTCAGCGGTAGGCATAAGGGGAAAGATGAATCATCACGCCCGTAACGGCAACACCGCTCGTTTATGGCCGGTCGAACGCCCTGACCAGCGGCACACCGCGATCCTGCTGCCCGATCACACCACGAGTGAAGAAAACGGCGACCCCGCGCCGCTGACCGTTCTGATCGCCGACAACCAGCCCTCGGTCCGCCATCAGGTCCGATCCGCGCTCGAACTCGTCGGCGGCATCGACGTCGTCGGTGAGACGGCGACGGCGAACGCCACGATCGCCGAAGTCTTCCGGCACCAGCCGGACGTGCTGGTCATCGATCCACAGCTCGGCGAGTTCGCGAACGTCGACGTGCTCAGCCGGGTTTCGCGAGTCGCACCGGAAACCAAGGTATTGGTACTGAGCGCCGTCGATGACGACACCGCCATCAGGGCGGCCATTCAGGCGGGCGCGCGCGGCTATCTGATCAAAGACGCCGATCCGGACCAGGTTGTCCGCGGCGTACAGGTCGTGGGGGCGGGTGAAGCGATCGTCGGGAAGGCGATCGCCGTCCGGTTCAGTGCCTTGATGCGGTCGGCCGCCGGACCGGAGCCGTACCCGTTTCCTCAGCTGACGACCAGGGAACGGGAAGTGCTCGACCGCATCGCCGCCGGCAAGTCGAACTCGGCCATCGCGCGCGAGCTCGCACTCGCGCCGAAGACCATCAGCAATCGCGTTTCCGCGGTGTTCGGCAAACTCGGGGTGGCCGATCGCGCACAGGCGATCGTGCTGGCCAGGGACGCCGGTCTCGGGCGCGGCTGATTCACCGCCGATCGGGAATAGTTCCCCTATACCCGGGAAACCGGCCGAATATAGCCTCGATCAGCACCGAACGCCCGGCAAGAAAGCACGCTGATCGGAGTGGGATGTGACTGACCTAGACCAAGCTGTCGTGGACATCCGCAGGCTGGAGCACGAGAACCTGACGCGGGCCTACGGATTGGACATGAAGCTGCTCTATCCGTGGGCCGGTTTGACCGCACCGTTTCGAGGAGCCTGGTGCGTGCTGCGTCCTGGTGACGTATCGGTTTCCCACGCTCATCACGAACACGAGATCTTCATCGGAATGGCCGGGAGCGCCGACGTGGTCGTCGAGGGCGAACGGCACGAGTTCGTGGCCGGGGACCTCGTGTTCTTGAAGCCGGGGATCGAACACAACCTCGTCAATGACCACGACGAGGACTTCTCCTACTACGCGATCTGGTGGGACCGTGCGATGTCGGACGAGTTCATCGCCGCCGAGACCGGCCGGGCCGAGTCCCATGATTGATTACGACGGGCGGAAATTCCGGAAAGCGGGCGGCGACGCCAACGCGATCGCCGTTTACCGGCAAGAAGGCGACGTCGTCTGGGCCGAGTTCGCCGGCGGTGACGTGCGACGCGGATCGATCGCGGGCACCCAGCGGGAAAACGGGGCCCTCGATCTGGGTTACACGATCGTGCTCGCCACCGGTGAGGTGATCTGCGGGCGCACGGTGAACACGCCGGAGGTGGCCGAAGACGGCCGCCTCCGATTGCGAGAGGCGTGGGAACGCTACGGCCCGCACGCCGCCACCGGCGTTTCCTACCTCGACGAGGTGAGCTAGTGTCCCGCAGCCCATCCGACGCGGACTGGCGACGCCTCGACCACGCCGTGGCAGGCCGCGTACGGCGATCCGGCGAGGCCGGGTTCCGCGAAGCCAGTGTGCCGTTCAACAAGAGGTTCGCCGGGATCACCCCCACCGGTGTCGTGTCCGTGACGAACACCGCGGACGTGCGGATCGCCATCGAGTGGGCACGCGATACCGGCGTCGACATCGTCGTGCGTAGCGGAGGGCACAGCTACGCGGGACATTCGGTCAACACCGGCCTCGTCATCGACCTCAGCGCGCTGAACACCGTGTCCGCCAACGGTTCGACCGGACTCGTGACAGCTGAGGGCGGCGCGCGGATGGCGGACGTCTACGCCGCCATCCAGCCCCACGAGATGGCGTTCGCGCTGGGCAACGGTGCCTCGGTCGGCATCTCGGGTCTCACTCTCGGAGGCGGCTGCGGCGCCACCTCACGCGTACTCGGGCTCACCGCGGACGCGCTGGTGGCGACCACGGTCGTGACCGCGGACGGACGACTGCTGCACTGCGACGCGAACACCAACGCCGACCTGTTCTGGGCTTGCCGCGGTGGCGGCGGCGGGAACTTCGGCGTCAACGTTTCCTTCACCTACCAGGCGACACCGGTCACCGACTGCGCCAGCTACTTGCTGCTGTGGGACCGCGCGGACGCGCCGAAGGTCTTTTCGGTGCTGCAGGAGATCGTGCGGCAGGCACCGGACGAGTTCGCGACCAGGATCGGCGTCAGCAGCGCCGGTGGGTCGGAGCCCGTCGTGTCGGCCATCGGACAGTACTTCGGTCCTGCCAAGAAGTTGCGGGAGATTCTCGACCCCGTCCTGTCCGTCGCCAAGCCGATCCGGATGGACATCGCCGACCGGACCTACTGGCAGGCCCAGGACGACATGCTGCACGAGACGGCCGAAGGCGCGTTCGCGGTACGGACCAACATCGTCACCCAGCCGCTGCCCGACGAGGCCATCGCCACGCTGCTGTCGGCCGTCGATCGCCTGCCCAGCAGCGGAAACCCGGACGGTGGCGGCGCGGCCCTGTTCTCCTGGGGCGGCGCGATCAACCGGATGGGCGCGACCGAAACCGCGTTCGCCCACCGGAACGCGATGTTCCTGCTGTCCATGGACACCTCGTGGGCCGAGAACGACGAGCCCGCCGTGGTCGACGCCAATCTCCGCTGGCTGGCGGAACTGGGGAACGAGATGTCTCCGTATGTGACCGATGGCGCTTTTCAGAACTTCATCGACCCTGACCTTCCGGACTGGCGCACCGCCTATTACGGCGTCAACTATCCGCGGTTGAAGGAGATCAAAAAGCGGGTCGACCCGGACGGTGTCTTCACCTTCGCGCAAAGCATCGGATCATGATCGGCGACAACAAGGTTCTCATCTGGACGGCGGCCGAGGTCGAGAACGGCGCCACCCCGGCCGAGCATCTACCGTATGTCCGGGAAATCCTGGCCTGGGCCGGCCGCTACCTGGTCTCCCCGAACCCGGAACTGGGTCGCAACGGCCCAGTGTGCCCGTACGCTCAGCCTTCACTCCACAAAGGACTCTTTCATCTGGCGTCCCTGACCGCCACGAACGGCGAGACGGACGTACGAGACGCGATCCAGAGCCTGCGTTCGTGGTACGAACGGCTGTCGAACAGGATTTCGCCGTCGGACCGGGAACTGCTGACGATCCTGCTCGTGCTGCCGCAGCTGGACTATCAGGACTCGACGGCGTTGGACGAATTGCAGCGCGAGGCGAAGGACGAGTTCGTCGCCGACGGTCTGATGATCGGGCAGTTCCATCCGGTCTGCGACCAGCCCGGCCTGTGGAACGAGAAGTTCAAGGCACTGCGCGCCCCGGTACCGTTGCTGGCCATCCGCAAGCTGGTCGTCTTCGACCTGCCGTTCCTGATGGACAACGCGGTGCACGCCGAGAGCTACTTCCGGCGGTTCGCCCCGGACATCCCGCCCCGCATCCGCGGCCAGCTGGTCAAACGGCTGGCGGGTAACGAAAAGTCCCTCCAGACGGCCTGATCACCTCGGGAGTACACATGCGGCACTATCTCATGGTCAGGCCGAGTCATTTCGACGCCGAGTACTCGATCAACCCGTGGATGGATCCCGGCAAACCCACCGACACCCAGCTCGCGATCGCCCAGTGGGAATGGCTGCGCGACCTTCACGTCGAACTGGGCCATCCCCGCTGCCCCCGGACACTGACCGCGGGACGTTCCCGTGTCACCGAGAGTCACAACGGCGGGTAGCGAAGGCCTCCTTCCCTACCTTCAGGGTAGGCAAGGAGGCCTTCACGGCCAGGTGAACGCGTGCACGGGGCGACCACCCGCCGCGATCCCGATCAGACGTCGGTGTACCAGTGCACGGCGATCGTGCCGCGGTTCGCGACCCGGTGCTGTGCCTCGACCCCGACCCAGCCGCGGAACCTGCCCGAATCGTCGATCACCTGGAGCTGCGGCTTGAGGTGCGAGCCGCCGTTGTAGCACTTGCTGTCACCCTGCAGCAGACAGGTGCAGAAGTGCTCGTAGAAGTTCTTCCGCCCGCCCTCGGAGGCCATGTAGTACCGGATGGCCCTCTTCTCACCGGGTTTGCAGGCCGTGCAGGCGGTCGAATTCGGATCGGTGATCTCGACGGCCGCGCTCAGGCAGTTGTCGTTGCACTCCTTCCACTGCGGCAGCGAGAGGTTGATCCCGGAGGTCCCGGTGCCGGAATACAGCTTCCCCGTCTTCACGTCATAGGCGTTGTACGCGTAGCGGCCCGGGTAGTACTTCTTCGGCATTTCCTTCAGCGGCACGGAAACGGTGGTACGGACGTTGCTGCCGTAACCCTGGCCCACGTTCGCGCCGTAGCTCGAACCGGTCAGGGAGATCACGGCGATCCCGGTCTCCGGGCTGGCGACCGTCCAGGCCTCGGTGGAGCCGTTGTCCCAGGTGATGGCGAGCTTGGAGCCGGTGGTGGTGTACTTCCCCCTCAGCTCCTTGACCTCGGCGCCGGCCTGGAACCCGCCGGCGGTGTGGATCGCGCAGTTGTCACAGCCCGCCGACGTGCTGCGGATGGTCGCCGCCGGGTATCCGATGCTCCAGCTCCAGAACCAGAAAGCCTCCCGGACGGTGCCGTCGGGGTCGAAGTAGTACATCGCCAGCCGCGAGAACTCCTTGCCCGTGGGCGTGGTTCCGGTCGGCGCCACCTGTCCGATCGTGACCGCGTAACTCTCCTTGCCGCCTGGCCTCTCCACCACCGCCGACGCGGTGCCGGGCAGCGCCACCGCGGTCAACGCGAGAATCCCCAGTACGACGAGCCATGACCGCAGCGACCTGCGTTTCGACACCGTCCCTCCCGATGCCCCCGCACGCGCCGCTTGCCGAGTGACGTTCATGGCTCCCCTCTCGTTACCGGCGTGGCCCGGCCGGTCCGGACCTGCCCGCGACTACCACGCCCGGCGCATCGCCCCGCGTTGCCGTTCGATCACCCCTATCACCCGAATGGGCCCCGAAGGCGGGCCCCGGGTGCCTTCCGCCCGCCCCGGCTACGGTGTGGCTCATGAAGAGTCGGAGGCCTCTGTCGGCGGTCACGCGGCTCGCTGTCGCCGTGGTCGTCGGAGCCGCGATCGGCGCGCTCGTCGGCGTGGTGACGCATGGATCGCTGGGCGTCCTGGTGGGAATCGCCGTCGCGGCGGCGGCCTTCGTCATCGCGGGCTGGACGGTGCTGTGGCCGCTGGACGCCACCGCCACCCGGCGGAACGCCCACCGTGAGGACTTCCGCCCCGTCACCGAAGAACTCGTCATCGTCGGGGCGGCCCTCAGTGGACTGGTCGGCGTGGTGGGGCTGCTGGTCTTCGGGGAGTCCAGCAGCGGGGACGCGACCGCGGCGACCGCACTGGGTGGCGTGTTCATGGCCTGGGCGGGGCTTCACCTGATGTACGCCACCCGCTACGCGCACCTCTACTACTCGACGCCCGAAGGCGGAATCGATTTCAATTCGGACGATCTCCCTACCTATCGGGACTTCCTCTACTTCAGCTACAACCTCGGCATGACCTACCAGGTGTCGGACACCGCCGTCTCGAGTTCGACGATCCGAGCGGTCGTACTGCGCCACACCCTGCTGTCCTACCTGTTCGGCACCGTCATCCTGGCGACCACGATCAACCTGGTGGCCGGGGTCGTCACCGGCTGAAGTCCGTTATGGATAGAGGTAGAAGCCCTCGCCGGTCTTGACGCCGAGTTTGCCGCCGTCGACGTATTCATGCAGCAGTTCCCGGGGGCCCGCGGGCAGGTCGGGGTTTTCCTCCGCGTAGTGGTTTTCGATGTCGAGCACGACATCCAAACCGACCTGGTCCATCATCTGGAACGGCCCGACGGGCATATGCCAGTTGATCCGGAACATCCCGTCCACGTCCTCGGGGCGGGCGACGCCCTCGGCGACGACCGCCAGCGATTCCCGTTTGATGGCCGCCCAAATGCGGTTGAAGATGAACCCCACGCTTTCCTTGCGCGCCTCGAACGGGTGAATGTCGAACTCGGGAAGCACCGACAGCAAGGTGTCCAGCAGGCCGCGGTCGGTCTCGCCGTCGGACATGAGATCGACGGCCGGGGAGCCGGGCGGCATGTAGAAGTGCATATTGCACAGCCTGGACCTGTCCCGCACCTTCTCGGCCATCGTCCGCGACGGGTAGGACGACGAGTTGGTGGCGAAGATCGTGTCCGCGGGCGCCGCCTTGTCGATCTGACCCCACAGGGGGATTTTGATGTCCAGCCGTTCCGGCACCGCTTCGACGACCAGCCAGGCGTCTTCGAGGGCCGCTTCCACCGAGGTCACGGCTTCCGCGCGGCCGACCTCGCCGTGGCCACGCTCGGCCACCACGTCCGGCAGGGTCCGCGCCACGTAGTCGACCGCCGCGGCGCCCTGCTCGGCACTCGGGTCGTAGATCCGCACCGTCCCACCCCTGGACGCGAACATCAGCGCGATCCGCCGTCCCAGCGTCCCCGCCCCGAACACCGCCACCGGACGATCGCGGATGTCGTCGAACTCGTGTGTGTACGCCATGCCGATCCGGCCTTTCGTTCCTTGGTCAGTCACTGCCTGCCGGTTGATCATCCGATACGAACCTCCCGCCATCGGCTAGAACGCGCGCGACCGGCCGAGTTCGGGCAAGCTGCACCCGATCGGTGAACCCTCAGTGCCAGGAAGGCGAGATACGGGCATGCAGGAACTGGCGTTGCTCGCCGTGGTGGCGGTGCTGATCATCGTCGTGGTTTCGTACGCCGCCCCGAAACTCGGGGTCGCGGCACCGGTGCTGCTGGTGATCGTGGGGATGGTGTGCAGCCTGATCCCCGGTGCTCCGGAGCTGTCGGTCGACCCCGATCTGATCCTCGTGCTCGTGCTGCCGCCGATCCTCTACGCGACAGCGGTGAACGTGCCGGTCATGGACTTCCGCCGGGATCTCGGCACGATCGGGGCGCTGTCGGTGCTGCTGGTCGTCGTGTCCGCGTTCGGCACCGGACTGCTGATCTGGTGGCTGATCCCCGACATCGGCTTCGCCACCGCCGTCGCCCTCGGCGCGGTCATCAGCCCGCCGGACGCGGTCGCCGCGACCTCGATCGGCAAACGCCTCGGACTACCGCCCCGGCTCGTCACGATTCTCGAAGGCGAGGGGCTGGTCAACGACGCCACCGCGCTGGTGCTGCTGCGGACCGCGGTCGCCGCGATCGCGGGCACCGTCTCCTTCTGGGGCGCGCTCGGTGACTTCGCCTTCGCCGTGTTCGTCGCCATCGCGGTCGGGGCGGTCGTCGGTTTCGTGTCGGTCCGGGTCCGCTCCCGGATCCGCGACCAAGCCGTCCTGACGACCGCGATCTCCTTCGTGGTCCCGTTCCTGGCCTTCATCCCGGCGGAGGAACTGCATGCCTCCGGCGTCATCGCGGTCGTGACGACCGGGCTCATCACCGGCCACCAGAGCGCGAAACGCTTCACCGCGCACGACCGCATCTCCGAACGCACCAACTGGCGGACGATCCAGCTGCTCCTGGAAAACGGCGTCTTCCTCCTGGTGGGGTTCGAGATCACCGCGGTCGTCGCGGACGTCCACGCGTCGGGTCAGGGGGTGTGGGCCACGGTCGGTCTCGGCCTGCTCGCGACGCTCACCCTCATCGTCCTGCGTGCCACGTTCGTCGTCCCGCTCATCGCGGCCCTGCGACGGCAACAGCGTGGGGCGGGCGAGCTCGGCGACCGGATCGAGGCGGCGCTGGACGGGCTCAGCGAACGAGGTCCCCACCCCGGCAAGCAACGCCGGTACGCGACGGCGAACCGGGTCCTCCGCCGTCGCCACGCCGACTCCGCGTTCTACGCCAGTGAAGGACTCGGCTGGCGTGGCGGCGGCGTCCTCGCCTGGTCCGGGATGCGGGGCGTCGTCACCGTGGCCGCCGCGCAGTCGCTCCCCAGCGACGTGCCCCACCGGGCCGAACTGGTGCTGATCGCCTTCACCGTCGCGATCGTCACCCTGCTCCTGCAAGGCGGCACGCTCCCGATCCTGGTGAAACGGCTCGGCATCCAAGGCACCGACGCCGAACACGAACACCGCGAATTCGCCCGGCTGGCCATCGAGATCCAGGACGCCGCGCAGGCGCTGCTCGACAGCCCGGCCCTGCGCCGCGAAAACGGCGAGCCCTTCGACGAGACGATCCTCGACCGGACCCGCGAACGCGTGCTCGCCACCGCCGAGGCCATCGAGAAGATGCTGAACGAACGCGACCCCGACAGCCCACTGCACCAACGGCGGGAACTGCAACGCCTCCTCATCGACGCGCAACAGAACGCGCTCCTCGACGCCCGCTCCGGCGGCACCTACAGCTCACACACCCTCGAACGCGCGCAGAACCTCATCGACAACCAGGCGGCCCGGTTCACCTCGTGACTCGCGTGGATAAGGGTTTGCCCGTGCGGACGCCGGGCGGCTACAGTCGCCCGGCCGCCGCGAGGGCAGGCCCCATCGTCGAGGAGGTGTACGGCACATGCGCACAGAAGCCGAGCTGTCGAACCAGGTTCCAGCCCCTGTCCCGCCGCACCTCACCGATCGGTCCTGACGACACGCCGGTGAGGGCGGCAGGCGCTTCTGTCCTCGAAAGGCACCATCACTTGAACCGCGAACAGATCTCCCGTATCGCCCATACCGAACACCCGATCAAAGCGCCGATCGACAACGCTTCCGTCGATCGGCTCCTGGCCCGGGGGCTTCCCCGGGGTGACGAGCGCGTCCTGGACCTTGGTTGCGGGAGCGGGGAATGGCTTCTGCGTGCTCTGGCCGCGCGACCGCACCTTCGAGCCGAAGGCGTTGACGTCTCCGAGGACGCCTTGGCACAGGCTAGGCACGCGGCGAACGACCGCGGTGTCGCGGACCGTCTCGTCCTCCACCACCAGGAAGCCGACGCTTTCGTCTCGGCCCATCGGTTCGGCCTGGTGATCAGCGTCGGCGCCTCCCATGCCTTCGGCGGCCTGCTGCCGACACTGGCCGCGGCTCGCCGTCACCTGGCTCCCGGAGGCCGTGTCCTGATCGGAGACGGATTCTGGGAGCGGACCCCTTCGCCGGAAGCCATCGAGATGCTCGGTGACCACACCGACCTGGCGACCACGATGGACCGGGTGGCCGCCGACGGGTGGACCCCGGTCCACGGACACGTCAGCACGCGCCACGAACTGGACGACTACGAATGGTCGTGCTGGGGGTCATTGGCCTCGTGGGCGCTCGACCGGCCCACCGATCCGGACAGCGCGGCAGCGCTCTCGACGGCGGGCCTCCGCCGGACCGAATGGTTGCGCGGCTACCGGGACTCCTTCGGCTTCGTGTCCCTGGTCCTCGGACGGACCCCTGGTCACTGACGCTCAGGTCAGCCCGGCGGTGAACCGCAAGGTCACTTTCGGGCTGACCCGGCGGGCCTGCCGCCGACCTCGAACCGGGTGCCGCCGAGATGGCGGACCCCGGTCGAGACGAAGGTGATGACGGGGTGGTTTTCGACGTCGAGGAACGCCGCGCGCAGATGGTCGTCGCGCCGCTGGTTGCCGGTGACGATGCTCGCGGCCTTGACGGTGAACCGGACACTGGACCGCGACGGGTCGTCCCCGTCGAGGTGGGCGCTGCCCTCGAACTCGTCGAAATGGCCGGACACCCGGCTGGCCATGGTGAGGCGCGAGACGACCTCACATCCGGCGGTGGTGTCTCGTCGTACCCGGGACAGCACGCGAGCAGGAGGCAGTCCCATGAACGATCCGTCCGAGCCCGGCCTGAGCGCGATCATGAAAGAACGTCGTCAGCTGATCGGGCTCGCGTATCGCCTGGTCGGTTCCCTTTCGGAGGCCGAGGACGTGGTGCAGGAGACCTACACCCGCTGGTACGCCATGTCCCCCGCCGCGCGGGAGGCGATCGACTCCCCCGGCGCCTGGCTGACCACGGTCGCCAGCCGCATCTGCCTCGACCTGCTCGGCTCGGCACGCGCGAGGCGGGAACGCTACGTCGGCGAGTGGATCCCCGAACCGTTGCCGGGGCAGGTCGAGTGGACGACCGGCCGCCCGTCCGCCGGCGACCCCGCCGACCGGATCACCCTCGACGAGTCGATCAACATGGCGTTTCTCGTCGTGCTCGAGTCGCTGACCCCGGCCGAACGGGTCGCGTTCGTCCTGCACGACGTCTTCCGTTACGCCTTCGCCGAAGTGGCGGAGATCGTCGGCCGCACTCCCGCGGCCTGCCGCCAGCTGGCCTCCTCCGCGCGCCGCCGCATCCGCGCGACACAGGTTTCCCCTGCCCCGATCACCCGTCAGGCCGTCCTCGTCAAGGACTTCAAGAAGGCGTGGGAAGCCAAGGACATCGAAGCGCTCATCAGTCTCCTCGACCCCGACGTCAAGGCGGTCGGCGACGGCGGCGGACTCGTCAAAGCCGCGCTCCACCCCTTCGAAGGCAGCGAGCAGGTCGCGTCCTACCTCTTGGAGGTGGCGGACAAGACGTCCGAACTCGAGCTGCTGGAGCGGACCGTCAACGGACGGCCCGGCCTCGTGCTCCAGCAGGCCGGGCTGACCGTCGCGGTGTTCGCGTTCGACGTCGCCGACGACCGCATCCGGCGCATCTGGGGTGTGCGGAACCCCGAGAAACTCCGGTCGTGGACGGACGCCTGACCGCTACGCCGGGAGGGCGCCGAGTTGCCGCAGCTGGGTGAGGACGTCGACGACACCCCAGATCTCGGTGATCCGCCCTCCGGCGAACCGGAAAATGAAGATCTCGCTGTAGGAAACCGTCTTTCCGGTGGCCGGGAGGCCCCTGAACTCACCCCGGTGGGTGCCGGTGACGGTGTTCCGGCAGACGACCTTGTCCCCGTCCGCGAGTACGTCCTCGGCCGTGACCCGCAGGTCGGGGAACGCGCGAAGCAGCACTTGCCACACTTGTTTGAGGGCCTGTGCCCCCGTCGTGTCCATCGGCACCGGGGCGTGGAACACCACGTCCGGTTCGACGACCTCGTCGATCATCGCCGTGATGGCCTCGACGCTGCCGGTGTTGGTCGCGTCGTGAAAGCGGGCGAACGCCGTCCGATTGCGCGCTGTTTCGGTGGTGGACATGATTTCTCCTCCAGTGGTCAGGCGAACTGCCCGGCCCGGTAGTCGCCCGCGGGGTTCTGGACCATCACGTTCACCCGGTTGAAGGCGTTGATCAGCGAGATCACCGCCACCAGCGCGGCGAGCTGGTCCTCGTCGAAGTGCTTGGCGACGTTCGCCCACGCCTCGTCGGTGACTCCGCCGCCGTCGGCCATCCGGCAGGCCTGCTCGGTCAGCTCCAACGCGGCGCGCTCGGCTTCGGTGAAGACCGTCGCCTCCCGCCACGCCGCGACCAGGTTGACCCGGACGTCCGACTCACCCGCGGCGGCGGCTTCCTTGGTGTGGATGTCCAGGCATACGGTGCATCCGTTGATCTGGCTCGCGCGCATCCGCACCAGTTCCTGGACCGTCACCGACAGCGGTGAGCCGGCCAGCGCCCTCCCCGCCGAGATGATGGTCTTCATGAATTTTCCCCCGACCGGGTTGCCGAAGTAGTCGAGCCGGGCTTCCATCGCGATCTCCTTTGTCGTAGTGGGTGTTCTGCCCAACCGACGACGCAGCCCCGCGAGATGTGAGCCCGGCCCGGCTACCGGCGCTCACCGCAGGCGGTAGGCGTTCGTGATCGTCTGTGTCACCGAGCCTCCGCCGAAGTCCTCGGCGGAAAGTCGCAGCGACACAAAGGGGGACGGGCTGTACAGCGGCGCCACGACATAGGCCTGCCAGTGCTCGCGGGCCCCGGCGACGAACTGCCGGTGCCAGGTCTTACCGCCGTCGAACGACGCTTCGGCGGTGACCTGACGGACGGTGCCCGTCGTTCCGGCGGAGCGCTCGATCCCGATCGGCACGGCGAGCGGGAGCAGGCGCCAGGCGTCGTTGGCCGGGCCGAGTGCCGGGGTGGCCCGGAGGACCATCAACGGTAGTGGCGCCTCCCCTTCCGCTCGCTGCGAGCGGAAGTTCCACGAAGTGACCACCTTGCCGGACAACTCGGCGTTGCTGTCCGCCGGCCGTTTCGCGTCGATGGTCAGCGTGTAGTTCCCTGCCTCCGCCGGAACGGTGAAGGCCACCGGGCCGGCAGGCCACAGGTGACCGGGAACCTTCGGCACGGAACCGATCTCCTGGCCGTTTCGCGCGAGCCGGGTGGTGCCCTCCACCGCCGTCAGGCTGACATGGTCCCCACTCGCCGCCAGCACCGGCAACTGGACATTCAAGGTGTCGCCGGTGCGCACCGTCTTGGCCGTTCTCGCCAGCGACGGGCCGACGACCGCACGATTCCAGTCCTCTTTGGACCGCTGTCCGGCGTGGTATTGGACGCCTGCCGCACTTTCCTGGGTATCGCTCCAAGTCCCGTTGGTGCCCGCCCGGTCCACGAACAACCGCTTCAGCCAGCGGACCTTCCCCGTGCTGTAGAACTCCTCCCGGGTGGCGGGCAGCTGGGCCTGTGCGGTGAGGAACCAGGCGTTGCCGAGGTCGGCCTCGTTGTCGTAGGGCGACGGCAGCACGTGCAGGTTGCCCCATTGCTTGCCGGTGGCGGCATAGGTGGCGTTCACCTTGGCCAGTTCGTGGTCCCGCACCTGATACCGGGAGACGTCGGGAACCTTGCCGTTACTGGGGAACTGCAGGTTGTAGAGGTACGGGCTGTTCTCCGACCTGCCGTCGTCGGTCTGCTTGCTCAGCATGGTCGTGACGAGGAAATCGAAGTCGGGCACGTCGGTGCGGGTGGGGGCGACGTAGGAGTACTGGTTGTCGTTGAAGAGCCTCGGCTCGTACCACGAATGGCTCGTGACGCCCCGGCCCGCGACCTTTTCGTAGAAGGCGACGATCTGGCCGTTCGACCGCGCGTCCCGGCGATCGGTCCGCACCTTCACCGGTTTCGCCAAGCGCCCGTCCAGCACCACTTCCCGGTCCCGATCCAGGACGAACTCGGGCTCAGTGACCAAACTCGCCCCGGCACGGTCGGGGCTCGGTGCTTCGTCGATCTGCGCGACGAACAGATACCGGCCGCGTGGCAGCCGAATCTCGCCACCGCCGCCGGTCCCGTCGTAGATCTTCATGTCGCCGGTGTCCACATTGGTCACGATCAGGATGCCGCTCGGTCCGCTCGGACCGGGTCCGTTGCCCTTTCGGTCGAAAAGCTTGACATCGGCCGTGTAGATCTCGCGTTCGAGGTCGGCTCCGACCAGACTGCGTACCGCGACACCGGTGGCGGACGTGGCGAGCAGGGTGCCACCGTAGGCGGCGCGGGGGTTTTGCCCGGGATTCACCGTGATCACGGCGGTCGCGGTCGCGCCGGCGGGCACCGTGACCTTGGGCCGGTCCACTGTGAACAGACCGTCGGCCGCGGGCTTCCCGGTCTCGTCGCGGACATCCAGCCGCAGGTCGAGGTCGACGGGGGCGTCACCGCTGTTGCGGTAGGTGATCTCCCGGGTCAGCGGTTTCGGGTCGGTCCTCGGGATCGTGCCGAAGGCCACCGTGGTGACGTCCGCGCTCACGCGCTGGACCGCTGCTTTGGCGACGTCGACCCGTCCCGCTCCTTGCTGGAAGACGGTCAACCCTTCGGCAGGCTTCGCGCTGCTGGTGAGCCCGGACTTGATCTGCTCGGGCCGCCAATCGGGATGCTGCTGGACGAGCAGTGCCGCCGCGCCCGCGACATGCGGTGTCGCCATCGAGGTGCCCGACATCGGCTGGTACGGCTCGGCGGGCGCACCGCCCGCCTTCGCCGCCACGATCCCCACGCCCGGCGCGGTGATCTCCGGCTTGACCGCGTTGTCGCCCAGCCGTGGTCCCTTTCCGGAGAACGACGCCAGTGCGTCGGCCCGGTCGACCGCGCCGACGGTGAGTGCCGCGTCGGCGCTACCCGGCGAACCCACCGTGCCCGCGCCGCGCTCGCCGTCGTTGCCTGCCGCGATCACGAACAACACGCCGTTGTCCTTGGTGAGACGGTTCACCGCCGCTTCCAACGGGTTGACACCCTCGTCGTCCGCGCCGCCGAGGCTCAGGTTGATCACCTTGGCGCCCTCGGCGACCGCCCATTCCATCCCGCTGATGATCTCCGACCAGCCGCCGCTGCCGTCGTCTCCGAGCACCTTGCCCGCGAGCAATCCGGCGTCGGGCGCGACACCCTTGAGCCGCCCGGCGGACGCCGCGCCGGAGCCGAGGATGGTCGAGGCCACGTGCGTGCCGTGGCCGTGCCGGTCGGTGGCGTCCTGCCCACCCGAGAAATCCTTGGCAGCGAGCACTTTGCCCGCCAGGTCCGGGTGACCGGCGTCGACACCGGTGTCCAGCACCGCGACCTTCACGCCCTTGCCGGTGAACCCGCTCCGCCAGACCTCCGGCGCGCCGATCTGCGGCACACTCCGGTCGAGACTCACCTTGACCTCGCGGTCGAGCCACACCTTCCGCAGTCCCGTCGCCCGGGGACCGGCCAAAGTGGACCAGAACTCGCCCGCGCGTTCCTTGGGCTGGGCGAACGCGGTCGCGCCGACACTGTCCAGCCGCCGCACCGCGGTCGCGCCCGCCCCGGCGATCGCCACGTGCCCGGCGTCCTGCTGCACGATCAGCGGGAGGGTCGACCGCGCGCCGTCGTCATACCCGTCGGCGAGCAGGCGATCGATCCGGAAGAGCCGTTCGTCCAGTACGCCCTTCGCCACCAACGGCAAGGCGTCGGCGGGGAAGACCGACCAGCCGTCCTTTCCTTGGCTGCGCTGGAAACCCATTCGCTCACGGCCGGGCCCCGGCTCGACCGAAAGGGCAGGCACGTTGCCCTTTCTCGCCTGCACGGTGATCCGGTCGCCGGTGATCAGGGTGAGGGTGCGCGGGCCAGGCATCCCCGCGGCACTCTCCTGTGGTGCCGGGCCGGCAGCGGCCTGCGCGGCGGGCGCGTTCGCCACCCCGACGACGGCCACCACGAGCAAACCGGCCAAGGCATGTGCTCTTCGGCGCATGCAACACTCTCCCTATGCTGTTTTTCGATGAATGACAACGTTGACAATGCGCGCGACGGATCCGTTCGGGAATTTCCGCGACGAGCGGCGGTCATCAGAAAGTCGACGATCGAAAGAGGTGAATGGGATCCGTCGGGAAACGTGCCAACCGGGTTGAGCGTAGGGCATCCCCGCACCCCCGGAACCGACCGAGTGGATCAAGATCAAGCGTCCGTTCGGCCCAGTCCCGCCCTCGGTGACGGCAGGTCATGGGGACACTCGCCAGTGCTGCCGGTGACGAAGGCGCCCCGGTGGCCGAGATTCTCGTCGTCCACCGGCGCGATCGGCAATGATCAGTGCCCAGGGCGGATCCGGCTGATTCTCGCTTTGCCTGTTCGGCCAAGGGAAGGTGATCGATCAGGCAACGGTGACGTCGGGTGAGGGGTGTGTGGAAATAGGGACGTTGAATGTCCCTATTTCCACACAACCCCCGATCCGGTCGTCACAGGGACTTCCGTGCGGGACTGGGTGGATTTCGGGTCATCCAACGCACCAAAATCCACACAGTGGGTGGCCGCGGACTTGGGCTTCAGGGATCGCGCCGACTTCGCAACATCTGCTCCCCCGCGTCCACATAGGACTCGAAGAAGTCGGCGACCTCCGAAAGCCGGGCCTCGGCGTACTCGTCCTCGGCGGATCGCGTTCCGCTCCGGAGCACCCGGATGAACGCGCGAGTCCGTTCGTGGCTGGCGGCGAGGAGTTGCTCGAACCCGCCCACCGCCTCGACGAGCAGGCGGCGGCTGCCGGGTTGCGGGATGGTTCGAGCGAGTCCCCAGGAGACCAGTTCACGGACGGCCACGCTCACCGCCCCTTTGCTGAGGCCGAGTGCCGCGCCGAGGGTGTCCAGTGACGCGGGGCTGGAGTCGAGCAGAAGCTGCCCGTAGACACGCCCTGTCGCGCGCGACAGGTTCCACGACGCGAGGAAGTCACCCATTGCCGTGACGAACACGGCGCGGTCGTCGCCGGTCGTCACGCCGCGTCCCAGCCGTCGATGATGCCCCTGATCGCCTTCGTGGTCGCGTCCGCCGCATCGACGGTGACCACGTGTCCGGCATCGGGAACGACGTGCTCGGTCACCCCTTCGGCTCGTGCCCAGCGGGGCATCGCGACCGCGATGTTGCCGGTCCGGTCGCGGTCGCCGCGAATGAGGCCGAGCGGAACAGGCGTGCGGTAGCCCGGTTGCGGGTCGACGAGCGACACGGTGGCTCGCCAGACGTCGAGGAAGACGCGTTTGGGCATCCGCGCGAACGTCGCCTCGCACTCGGCGATCCCGTCCGGCGTCACCGCCGAAGCACGGGCCATGATGCCTGGAAGCCGCGAGGCGGGGATGAGCGCCAGCGACGGGGCGGCGAGTCTCAGCAGGAGCCGCTCCGCCGCGGTGAGCGGGCCGGCGTTCCAGGTGGAGTCCACGACGATGAGGCCGTATGCGCGCTCGGGAAGGCGACGGACGAGTGCCTGCACGAGGTTTCCGCCGAGCGAGTGTCCGACGAGGATCGGCCGGTCGAGGCCGAGGTGATCGAGGAGAGCGATCAGGTCGTCGAGCGCGCTCGACGCCGTGAACCGGGCGCCCGGTTCGAGACTCGACTCGCCGTGTCCGCGCTGATCCCAGCTGACGACCCGGTGGCCCGCCTCGTGCAGGGCGACCGCTTGCGCGTCGAACATGCGGTGATCCAGACCGGCGCCGTGGGTGAGGACGACTGGGCGCCGCTCCCCCGCGAGGTCGCCGTAGCGCAGCTCACCACCGTCCCGCTCGAGCACCAGGCTCATATTTACCATATTCTAAATATAGCGTAGATAAACCACGGCGGGCCTGCCCGAAGTCAGGACTGGGCTCACCACAGGCGGTAGCATCACCGGGGCCAGCTGGTCCGGTCACCGCCGTCGACCGGATCGCTGCCCGCTATTGGGAGGTAGCTGATGTACACCCCGTCCACACGGTCCTTTCCGGTGTCGCTGAACCCCGGTGACCCGGTCCGGGAAGCGGCGCTCCAGGCCGCCACCGCACGACTCGACGAGTTCTTCGGCGATCGTGTCCGGGTCGAGGTGGAACGTCTCGACCGCATCGGGCCCTGGGTGTTCCTGCAAGGGACGATGCGCACCACGGATGCCGGCCGTCCGTACTACGCCGGGACCGTCTACGAGGCACGCCGCGCCGACGGCGTCATGTCCGACGTCTACGTCGCCCTGCTCAAGAAGGCCGACGAAAAGGGTGCCGACAACGACGCGCGGTCCTGGCGCTTGTCCAACTACGCCGTCGGCCCGACTGACGTGGCCTGGCTGACGTGGCCGGACGAGCACGAGGCACCGCGCGCGTTGTTCGGCTTCTGACCCCTGCTAACCGGCTCAGGTCGGCGGGGTGAGGATCTTGACGAGGCCTCCCCCGCCACCCATGCTGATCTTCTGCGAACCGTCGGGATTGACGTTGTTCGATCCGATGAACTGACCGTCTCCCGCGTACAGCACGACGTGTCCGCCGCCGTTCGAGATCACCACGTCGCCGGGCTTCGCCTCGGAGAGCGGGACGGACTTCCAGCCGTCCGCCTCGAGGTTGGCCGACAGACCCGCGACCGAGGCGCTGGCCTGGCTCTTGTCGATCAGGCCGGACGCCTCCAGGCAGCCGGAGACGAAGTTCGCGCAGTTGACGTTGTTGGGCACCCATGACTGCATCGCGGGCAGCTCACCGCTGCCCTTGAGGTCACCGGCGTTGCGGCCGAGGAACTGCTCGGCGATCTTGGCCGGGTTGTCGCCCTGGGCGTCGATCGGCTTGGCGGGCCTGCCGTCGCCTTGGACCCCGGCGACCCCACCGCCACCGCCGCCGCCTCCACCGCCGCCGCCGTCCCCGCCACCACCGTGATTGACGGGTCCCCCGACCCGGGAATCGACCGGAGCGGCGTTGACGCTGGACGCCGTGGTCTGGCCGGTGTCGGCGGGCACCAGCTCCAGGAAGCCGCCCTCGATTTCCAGGCCGAGCGGCTTGAGAAGGTCGTCGATCTGCTTCTCGGCGTCATTCAACGCCCGCTCGATCTCGTCCTTCTTGCCGTTGGAGTCCTTCTCGTTCAGCTGCCGGAGCCGTTCGATGTCGGACGCGGCCGCGGCGATCTCGTTCTCGTCCTCGGAACTGTTCTTCCGCTTCCGCGCCGCGCCGATCAGGGCGCGGTTGTCCGCGTCCTTGTCGTTCGCCTCCTGCGCGAGTTGCGCGACCTTCTTCTTGACGTCGTCCAGGATCTCGGACACGCGCTGAAGGATGTTCTTGGCCGCCTCGGCCTTGTCGCTGACCTTGTAACTCGCCTTGACGAGCTTTTCGAGGTGCTCGGCGACGGCGTCGGCGTCTTTGCCGTCCCATTCACGCAGGACGTCGTCGCGGAAGACCTTGAGATCGTCTCCGAGATCGTTGGACCGGGTGGCGGCTCCGCCGACCTTCACCGCCTGGTCGTTGACCGCGCTCGAGTTGAGCTTCTGCGCCTGTTGGGCGTGTTTGTCGATGGCGTCCAGCGACTTCGGACGGTCACGCGACGGGTCGTCAAGCTCACCCAGATTGGGTTCTGTGGTGGTCATCGGTAATTCCCCTGGTCCCCGTCCTCAGTCCGAATCAATCCCGCTCGCGGTTGCCGTTACCGAGGACGTGCACGCCCTCGGCCTCATCGTTCCGCATGCGCTCGGCGGCGTTGGCCAGCGCTTGCGAAGCGGCGTCGACGAGTTTCGCGGCGGCCGCCATCTCGGCGTTCACGCTGCTGTAGAACTTCTGGGTCGTCTTGCCCGAGTTGGCCGCGTTGCCCAGGTCGCCGTACGCGCCTCCGGGATCACCGTTACCCAAGTCCGTGCTCGTCTTGCTGTAGCCGTCCTTGAGCCCGCCGACCTTCTTGGCCAGCGCGGCGATCTGCTCTGGATCGAATCGGCGAGTCATTGAGTGATCCCTCCAGTCTCGGCGTCTGCGCCCGTGCTTTACCCGACCATGCTGCCCTACCCGCACAGCCTATGAGTTCGCAGCCACCCGTGCGCACGTTTCGCGAAACGCGATGACGACGTTTCGTGTACACCGACGCACCCGGCCGCGCCTCGGTTCCCCCAAGTCGGACACAACCCAGGAGAGACCCTGGCGAGCGCATCACCCACATGGGTGGTCGGCGTTGATCGCCGCGATGCAGACGCTGCCGCCCGTCCAGCGGGTCGTGCTGCCGCTGCGGGACGCGCTGGCCGACGTCGATGCTCGACCACCGTGCTCCGTGCGGACTCCACGCTCGTACCGCGCCTCGACTGAGTCGACTCGAATTCGCCTCTCGGGAATTGTGGAGTAACACTTTCCTACGCCCATTGTGGGACGCCACAGAAATGTTTGTCACCCGGTGACAACACGCCGTTCGCAATTCGACTCCGTGATGCCCGGCGGCGGCTTCCGTGTTTCAATCGACACCAGGAACAGCGGTATGGCCGAGAGGGTGACGGTGAACGAGCGACACGGGGACGGGCCGGAGTTCGAGCCCTACCACCATCCGGCCGCGGGCTGGGGTGCGGCGAGGAGCGTGACGAAGTTCCTTGTGCAAGAAAGGGAACTGCTGGCCGGCCCGCGCGCGATCCTGCGGATGAACCACGAGAACGGCGGCTTCGACTGCCCTGGCTGCGCGTGGCCGGACGACACCAAGGGTCTCCACCTGGACATCTGCGAGAACGGCATCAAGCATGTCGCGTGGGAAATGACCAGGAAACGGGTCGGCCGGGAATTCTTCGCCGCGCATACGGTAACGGAGCTCCGGGAATGGAGCGATACCGATCTCGAAGCGCAGGGGCGGCTGACCGAGCCGATGCGCTACGACGCCGAAACCGACCGATACGTCCCCACTTCGTGGCAAGAGGCGTTCGACCTCGTCGGCTGTACGCTGCGCGGGCTGGATTCCCCGGACAGGGCGGCGTTCTACACCTCCGGGCGGCTCGGCAACGAGGCCACGTTCCTGTACCAGTTGTGGGTGCGGGAGTACGGCACGAACAACCTCCCGGACTGCTCGAACATGTGCCACGAGGCCAGCGGGCGGGCGCTGCAGGCCGCGATCGGCACGGGCAAGGGCACCGTCGACATCGGCGACTGGGACGAGGCCGACGCGCTGTTCATCCTCGGCGTCAACGCCGCCTCGAACGCGCCGCGGATGCTCACCGCGCTGGCCGAGGCGTACCGCCGGGGCGCGCAGGTCGTGCACGTCAACCCGCTCGTCGAGGCGGGCGCGACCCGCACGATCATCCCGCACGACTTCGCCAGGATGGCCACGTTCCGCGCCACCCCGACGTCCACCCTGAACCTGCAGCCGCGGATCGGCGGCGACATGGCGCTGCTGCGCGGGATGGCGAAAGCGCTGCTGGAGCTGGCCGAAACCGATCCGGAGGCGCTCGACACCGAGTTCATCGAGACCTACACGTCCGGATTCGAGAAGTACCGCGCCGCCTGCGAGGGGATCTCCTGGGCGGAACTGGAACGGCAGTCGGGCCTGCCCGAGTCCCGGATCCGGGCCGCGGCCGGGATCTACCGCTCGGCCGGGCGTTCGATCATCAGCTGGTGCCTTGGCGTGACGCAGCACGAGCACGGCGTGGACACCGTACGCGAGATCGTGAACCTGTTGCTGCTGCGCGGCAACATCGGCCGCCCGGGTGCCGGGCCGTCGCCGGTGCGCGGGCACAGCAACGTCCAGGGCAACCGGACGTGCGGCATCGACCACCGGCCGGCCGCGGAGTTCCTGGACCGGCTGGCCGAGGTCTGCGGGATCACGCCGCCGCGGCACCACGGTCTCGACACCGTGAACACGATCGAGGGGATGCACCGCGGCGAGGTGACGGTGTTCGTCGGCATGGGCGGCAATTTCGTGCTCGCCGCGCCGGACACCCCGTACACCGCCGCCGGGCTGCGCGAATGCGAGCTGACGGTGCAGGTCAGCACGAAACTCAACCGCAGCCACCTCGAACACGGTAAGCAGGCGCTGATCCTCCCCTGCCTCGGCCGGACCGAGAGGGACATCCAGGTGGCAGGGCCGCAGGCAACGTCGGTCGAGGACGCGATGAGCATGGTGCACCTGTCCGTCGGCAAACGGCAGCCCGCGTCACCGCGGCTGCTGTCCGAACCGGCGATCATCGCCGGGATGGCCCGCGCGACGCTGCCGGAGAGCGGCACGCCATGGGAGGACTACGTCGGGGACTACGACCGGGTGCGCGACACGATGGAGCAGGTGCTCGACGGGTTCGAGAACTTCAACGAGCGGGTGCGGGAGCCGCTCGGGTTCCGCCTCCACCAGCCCGCCAGGGAACGGGTCTTCCTCACCCCGTCGAGCCGGGCGGAGTTCTCCACCGCGGACGTCCCGGACGTCGTCCCGGCCCCGGGAATGCTCGCGCTCGGCACGATGCGCTCGCACGATCAGTGGAACACCACGATCTACTCGGACAACGACCGCTACCGCGGCATCAAGAACCTGCGCACGCTGGTGTTCCTGAACGCTGAGGACATGCGGGACCGCGGCCTCGCCGAGTTCGACGAGGTCGACATCACGAGCACCGCCATGGACGGTACGACCCGTTCGGTGCACCGTTACCTCGCGGTGCCGTACGACATCCCGCCCGGCTGCGCGGCCGGGTACATGCCGGAGATGAACGTGTTGTGCGCGATCGGGGACTACAGCACGCAGAGTGATCAGCCGCTGATGAAGCACCTGAAAGTGACGGTCGAGCGGTCCGCATGAACGAACTCCACCGGTCGCGGAACGATGACGAAGCACTGCTGAGACGAATCGAAATCCTGTCCATCTGGACGAGCTGCCTGCAAAGCGAACTCAGCCGGATGCGAGAACTCAACGTGCGTCTGCGCCGCCAGCTGTCCATCGGGAACGCCGGATTCCCCGGTGACGAGGGAAGTCACCACCCGCACCTTTCCCTCCGCTTCGCCGATCTCCTGCAAAAGTCCGGCCTTCGCCTGATCGCGGCGTCGCTCACCAGGAACGGCGTGACACCCGGCTCGGAGCAGATCGCCGTCGAACTGAGCAAGATGACCCGGATCCTCCTGTCCAGCGCCGCCTCACCCGCCGACCTGTGCGATCACCTCGACCTTGACTTCGAAACGCACGGACCCGAACTCGCCGACCTGCTCGGCCGGATAGCGGGCCTCGCCGACAGACTGCCGAGCGCGCGGTGGGACTTCCAGGCGACCATCGGCGCCCGGCTCGACGCCCTTTCCCAAGAACCATGGGAATCCTGTGATCCGGGAGCACCGGTGAAGTTCGTCGTGACCCCTTCCTGGCGCTCCGCCCGGCATGTCCACATCAAGCAGACCGTCTTCACGGGCTGACGCTTTCGCTGGTGAGGATTCAGGCTGACCGCGTCGCTCCGGCGCCGGGCGACTGGCCGCACGCGTGCCGGGTCGCGATCGGGCTGCTCGTCCCCGGGCTGGCCTTGGTCGCCGCCGGGCATCCGGAACTGATCATCTCCACCGTGGTCGCGTTCGCCTTCGCCGGGGCGCTGATGACCCTCCGGCTCGACCTCACTCCCCGCGGGCCCTTCTTCGGGATCTTCGCGCTCGGCGCCACGGCCACGGTCCCGAGCCGGGTCCCACCTCAGTGCGACGTCGCTGGCCGTGATCGTGATGGTGCTGCTGTTCCCCACCGAGTTGTTCATGAGCAGGCATTACGGGCTGGCGCTGGGTTTCTCGTCCGCGGGCCTTGCCGATCGACCTTCCGGCGAGGGCCTATCGCGGACGGCTGAGGCTCAGCGCCTGTACCGCGGTCACCAGTTCCGCCTGCTCATGGGGGTCGGTCAGGGACTTGCCGGTGAGCTCGCGGATCCGGCGCAGCCGGTACCGGACGGTGTTGGCGTGGCAGTGCAGGGCTTGGGCGGCGCGGTCCGTCGAACCGCCGTGCCCGAAATAGGCACGCAGGGTTTCCAGCAGCATGTCGCGTTCCTCCGGTGGGAGGTCGAGTACGGCGCCGAACACCTCGGCGGCGAGGCGGCGTCCCTCGTCCGGGTCATAGGCGACGAACGCGGCGAGCGGGCTGGAGCCGAACGCGCGCACGTTGGGTTCACCGGGTGGTAGTCCGGCGAGCGCGGTCCTGGCGAGGTGCAGGGCACGCGGGGTCTCGGCCAGTGACCGGTACAGCGGGCTCACCCCGGTGCGGGTCACCGCCACGTCCTTCACGATCGACATCATCGCGGCGTGCTGCTCGTCGCGTACGGAGACCACACCCGTTTGCATCGTGGGCGTGAGCTGCCACGCCGAGACCATTCCGACTTCGGCGAGCCGCTGCTCGACGCCGTGCAGACTCTCCTCGGCCAGGCCACGGGTCTCCGCGGCCACCACGACCAGCTGCCCGTCCACGGCCAGGCCGAGGAGCCTGCCCGCTTCCCACGCCCCGGTGTCGAACGCCCGTTGACCAGTGAACAGCGCTTCGGCCAACGCCGACCGGCGCCGCTGCTGCACGACCAGCAACTCCGCGCTGGCCGCCCGGTACGCCTCGGTCAGCCGCACCGCGTGCTCATCGGCGACCCGCCACAACTGACTCGCCACGTCGACGAGGCCGTCGGTCGTGTCGAGACCGCCCCCGTCCCTGGCGTGCTCCACCAGAAGGTCCCAGAGCGTCGCGCAACCGATCCGGTAGACCTGTAGTACCTCCGGCAGCGGCGCTCCCTGGCGGGCGCGACGGCGGCCCGTCTCGCCGGGTGCCGCCTCTTCGATCGTCCTGGCGGGATCGCCGAGCGCGCCGACCATGAACCGCAGGTTGACCGCGATCGAATGGTGCAGATCGTCCCGCGGCACGATGTTCTCGTCACGGTAGAGCCCGATGCGGTCACGAACGGCGGCGAAGACCTCGTCGATCAGCCGGGGCAACTGCGTTTCGACCCAGGCGACGAGTTCGGCGAACGCCGGGTTCCTCATGACACGACCCCTCACGATTGCTGCGACCGCGACAGCGTAGTCGAAAGAGAAATCGGTGCTCAGTAAGCGTCACGAATGCTGAATGTGGTGATGCAGAACTCGTCGGCGTCTTTGCGATCCGCGATCATCGTGCCTTTGACCGCCCGGCCTTCGGCGGTTCCGGTGACGTCGGCCAGTACGAACCTGGATGTTCCGCTGGTCTTGGTGATCTCGACCCGCGAGCCCAGTGGCAGCAGGGAATCGATCTTGTCGTCCATGAACCTCTTCTGCTGTTCACAGGCCAAGCCGATCGCGCCCACCCGGTCGCTGCCCGCGATCTTGCCGAGGAAGTCCTTGATCACCTGGACTCCCTTCTCGGGAGCCTGAGGGGCGGGGCGCCTGGTCACGGTCCTCGGGCGACTCGACCTGGTGGTGCTCATGCTGCTCGTGGACGCGGAGGTCGGCGCCGGACTGGACGACGGGACCGGTGCCACGATTTCGCCACTCTTGCCGAGCAAGAACCCCGGAGCGGCGAAGCCGGTGACGCAGAAAGCGATCAGCGCGACCACGGCGATCAAGATCCCCACGGCCAGTCCGGTCCTGCCGTTGGCGGGTGGCGCCTGCCGCGGATACGGCTGCCATTCGCCCGGTTGCCGAGGATTCTGTTCTGACGAACCTGGATAGACCATCGGATTCACCTTCCACGCTGGGCCTGGAACTGAAGGTGCGACGGGCACCGGAAGGTACGGGTTCCGACCTTTCGGTGATATTACGGATACTCGAATCCCATTCCCAAATAGGGACCAGTGTGTTCGGAACCGCGAAACCGGCTACGAGAACTCGACTCAGAGCGGCGGCAGCCTGCCGGCCATCGAGTTGGCCAGGCCGACGGCCAGGTCGCAAAGTCTTTCCGCGCTGATGTTCTCCTTGGTCTCCACGGTCACGTCGGCCACCTCGACCCGCTCGCCGTTCACCGGGTCCGCCACCCGATAGGACCGGTGGACGATCGTGATCTCGCAGCCGGTGTCGCCGTCTCCCTCTTTTTGGCCTGGTTCGACGAAGGCATCCCGGGAACCGGCTTTGATCCGATTACCGTCCGGTCCTTCGACCTGGGGGCGACTGCGAAAGAATTCGACGGTTATCTGAAGCGGCGCGTGTTCCCAATAACAGGTCCACTGACCGAAGTCCGGCTCCGGTTTGACCCCCTCACTCCCGAGGACAGCGGCCGTTTCGGACGGCCCGAGCAGGTCGCACGCGTTCAGACCGCGCAGCGAATTTCCCGGCGCCGGCGGCCTGCGGGGGATTTCTCCCGCGGCGAGTTCCGTCACCACACCGCCGGCCACGGCTTCGGCCATCCCGCACAGGTCGGCCGGTCGATTGTCCGTATGCCTGGCGAAGACACCGACCTCGTGTCCGTCCGGCATCCAGATGTACCGCGAGCACTCGCCGTTCTCCGGAGCCGGCCGCTGAATGGGCCCGAGTCGCCCAAGCCGGTGAGCGGGCGGAGGGGGATCCAAGACGCCTCGCAGTTCCACCCGTACCTCGGCGACATCAGCGACGTCCGATCCGAGTCGCACCAGGGCGAAGCAGTTGTAAAAGGGCCCGCGGTCGAAGTCCGGTATGACGTCTCCGAAGCGGGCCAGTGAAGCCAACTCGAGCAGGGAACAGGGATCGGCGGTGCGCTCGTCTCCCATGGTGCCGACCGGAGATCCGCGCTCGGCCGTGCGCGTCTCGGCAGTGGAGGCACGCCACGCGAATCCGGCCGCGAATCCCAGCACCAGCGTCATCACCACACCGAGACAGACGAGGAGCACCCGCTTCGAGACCGTCGGGCGGCCGCTTCCGGGCCCCGCCAAGGGCGTCAACGGCGCGGCGTCACCGACGATCTCCCCGAGCGATTCCTTGGCCGTCCTGGCGTCGGGCCGTTGGGCCGGAACGGTTTCCAGAAGGGCCGTCAACACCGGTGTCAGCGGTCCGACCTCGGGCACCCGGTCGATCTCCCCGGAGGCGGCCCGGCGCAGCTGCGCCATCGGGCCTTGTTCACTGCCACCCCAGGGAGAACGTCCGGTCACCGCGGCGAACAACGTGGCACCGAGCGAAAACACGTCGGCCGCGGCTTGGGCTTCCCGTCCGTCGGCCACCTCTGGCGCGAGGTAGCCGGGCGTGCCGCCGATCTGCCCGCCTCCGGACTGGGTGACCTCCGCCCATCGGGCGATGCCGAAGTCCGTCAGCTTCGCGGTGCCGTCCTCGGCCACCAGCACGTTGCTCGGCTTGACGTCGCGATGCACCATGCCTCGCTCGTGCATGGCGGCCAGCGCGTTCGCCAGCTGTACACCGATCCTGGCCGCTTCGATCGACGGCAGGCGGCCGTCCGTCTCGATGATCTCCGACAGGCTTCGCGACGGCAGGTATTCCATGATCAGCCAACGGACACCGTCGTCGATCACCACGTCGAAAACGGTGACCACATTCGGATGATGCAGCCCGGCGCCGATCCGTGCTTCTCGCCGAATCTGCCCGCTGTCACCGGCCTGGGACTGCTTGAGCGCCACCACCCGGCCGAGTTCCAGGTCGAAAGCACGCCACACGACACCCATACCGCCGGCACCGACAAGTTCATCGAGCCGATAGCGCCCCACGACGACCTGCACGGACGAACTTTAGCATCAGCTCCCGGCGAATCCGCCCGATACGAAATGCTCGTCCGGAATTCGGGGCACGGCGGAATTCGCCGAAATTCCCGAAGCCACCTGGCCGGGTCCGGGCAGCCGAGGCAGAATCGGACGGCCTCGGCCAGGTTCGCCGCTCGCGAATCGTCGGGCCGGTAGGACCAAAGGTTCGTGACGTAGCCGAAGCCGACACCGGCATCGGGGTCGGCGAACCCGATTCGATCCGCCGGAGCCCGGATGACCGAACGAGCCCGGCCCGACGCGACCGTGATCAGCAGGATGCCGGGCAGCAGGTATCGCGTAACCCCCTCCGTCGATCCCGTCGCCGGGCCGTAGTGAGATGGTGGGATGTCCCGCCGTCCGACCATCGCGATCGCCCTGCACGACGGCTGGTACGGATCCGGAACCGGAGCGGGCCACGCGAACTTCGGGTTTCTGGAAACCCTGGTGGACCTGATCGACCCCGGAACCCGTCTCGTCGTCCTGCCGCTGTTGCTGCGTCCCTCGAGCCACGAGCATCACCCGCACTGGCATGCCCGCGCCCGAACCCTCGTCTCGGCAAGGGACACGACGGTCCTCCCGGTGGACAACGGCACCGACGGCCTCGACCGCTGGGGGACGGTCGAGAACTTCCGGCGGCTGGCCGCGCACACCGCGGATCGGATCGAGCGAGAAGTGCTCCCCCTGGCCGGGCCGCTCCTGATCGTCGCCTTCGACGTTCCGTTCTTCGGGCTTCCCGCGTTGCTGTCGGGTGAAGCGCGGGCTCGCACCGTGCTGGTTCCCCGCTCGACAGGACGGATCCACACCCCGCTCGACCGCTCCCGCATCCGCTGGGAAACGGAAGGACTGCACGCTGGCCTCGCGGACGGAACGAGAATCGGGACCATCTCCTCATTCATGGCACGCCATCTACACACGGACTACCGCATTCCCCGCTCCGCCCTGCTGCCGATTCCCGACGGCCTCGCCCCTTCCGACTGGATTCGCGGCGATCAGCGGCACGAAAAGCTCGCGTTGCCCTCGGAGTTCCTGTTGTCCATGGGACGGGCCGAGCCCTACAAAGGCTTCGACGATCTGCTCGACGCGATCACGATCCTGCGGGACGACGGAATCGAGGTCCCGCCTCTCGTGTTGGCCGCCACCAGCGAAGCGCCGCTCCCGAGCGGCTACCAGCGGCACCTGATGGCCCGGTCGCGACGGCTCGGCCTCGCCCACACGGTCCTGACCCGGTTCAGCCCCGCCGTCGCGAACCTGCTGAGCCATCCCGGCCTGCGCGGTGTGGTCGTGCCGTCCCGAGCCGAACCGTTCGGGCGGATTCCCATGGAGGCCTTCGCCGCCGGTGCCGCACCCGTGATCAGCACCACAGCAGGCGGGCTCGCCGATCAGGTCACCGACGGACGAACCGGCTTCTCGTGCCCACCCGGCTCTCCCCCGCAGCTGGCCGAGGCCTTGCGCCGTGCGCTCGCGATGGACCGGTCAGGGCGCTCCCACCTGCGCAGACGGGCCTACCGGCAAGCACTGCGCGACTTCGACCATCTCGACGCCGTGCGCCACTTCCTGACCGCGACCGCCCCGTGGCTCGGGCTGCCCGACGCCGATGATCGGCTACGGTGGCTGAGCACCACAGCACCACCCGTTCGCGCAGGGAGTCCCGTGTCCACCGTGTCCCCGGTCAAAGTGCCGATCAGCCTCCAGGCACCGCACTGGATCACCGTCGAACCCGAACGGCTCGTCCTCGTCGTCGCCCACCACGTCACCTCACTGCTGAGGCTGCTCGACGTGATCACCGTGTTCGACTCCGATCCCCGGGTGCAGGTGGTGTTCAGCTGGAACGGATCGGACCCTTTTCAGCACGACGTCCACCGGCTCCTCGAGCACCTCGGAACCGTCGTCATTCCCTGGCATCAGGCGATCGACACCGAATTCGATCTGGTCATCGCGGCCAATCACGGCGGGCTCACCGAAATGACCGCGCCGCTCGTCGTACTCCCGCATGGCGCGGGATATGGTAAGAATTCTCCCGGAAACCGGAAACCGGAAACCGGAAACCGGTCCGTGTTCGGGCTCTCACCGGAGTGGCTGCTCTACGACGGCAGGCCCATCGCGACGTCCTTGGTGCTGTCACACGAAGAGCAGCTCGCCCGGCTCGAGGCCGCTACTCCTGCGGCGGTTGAAACCGCCGTCGTAGCCGGAGATCCCTGCTTCGACCGGATGCTGCGTAGTACTCACCTTCGCGATCAGTACCGCGCCCAGCTCGGGTTGGCCCCTGGGCAGAAGCTCGTCACCATCACGAGTACGTGGTGGAAACGGTCGCTCATGGGGACCTGGCCTTCCCTTTTCCGCGAAGTGCTCGCCTGCCTTCCGAGCGACGAGTACCGGGTGGCCGCCACGATTCACCCGAACGTCTGGCACGGCCACGGCCCGTGGAGTGTGCACACCTGGCTGGCCGACTGCGAACGCGCGGGCATGCTGCTCGTCCCACCGGAAGAGGGCTGGCAGGCGATGCTGATCGCGTCCGATCTGGTCGTGGGAGACCACGGCGCGACCACCTGCTACGCGGCGGGACTGCTGCGACCGGTACTGCTGGCGGCTTTCCCCGAGGAAGACGTCGCCGCCGGTTCCCCGGCCGATCTAGTCGGCCACGTGGCACCACGCCTGCGCAGGCGTGCCTCTTTGCGCGACCAACTGGAAGACGCGCTCCACCAAGACGTCGAGCCGTATCGGGTCGTCCGGGACTCGGTGACGTCCTGTCCCGGCGAGTCGACGGCCCGGCTCCGCACCTTGTTCTACCGGCACCTCACCCTTCCCGAGCCCGCCGCGGCCGCCCTCGTCCCGGTGATCCCGGTCGATGCCCTGAACGTCATGGGACGTCCGGAGCGCACGGCGGATCGAGTCGTCTGCTCCTTCGACGAGGTCACGACCGCGCGGCTCGCCCGCTACCCGGCCGACGTGGTATCAGCCCGGTCGAGCGTGGCGATCGACGATACTTTCCTTGTCGCGCACGAGGATCATCCGCAACGTGCGCTGCTGGACGAGGCCGAGGTCGTCCTGATCGGCCCGACCGCCGACGCTCTGGAGGACGCCCTCCGGCGCTTCCCGGGAGCTGCGCTCGCCGTCACCACAGGCGAGAACTGCGTCGTCCGTGTCCGGGGTGGCGGCCAGATCGTTCTCGACACCACCGATCCGGTCGTCGCGGGGTCCCTGATCCACACCTGGCTGCTCGCTCAGCGGCCCCTGCGCGAGCTGCCGCCGGTGATCACCGTGATCGCCGGCCCGCGCGTGGTCAAGGTGCGGATCACGTCACCGCTGACCGAGGCGGTCCCTGAGTGATTGTGCTTTCCGGTCGTCCAGAATCGTGAACAGCTCCTCGGCACGTCGCAGGAAAGGCGTCGCCTCCGCCGAGCGGCCCGTGTGCTCGAGCAAGTCGGCGAGCGTGGTGCTGGTGTCGGCCTCCCAGAACTGCATACCCAGCTCGGAGAGTGCTCGCAACGTGTCGCGCAGCGTGCGCTCGGCCTCGTCGTGGTGCTCCGTCCCGGCCGCCGCGAGGGACGAACCGAGGTTGGCGAGCGACTTCGCCAGGTTGAATTCTTCTTTCCCGCCAGCGAAATACGCCACCGCCGCGCGGCCACGGGCGATGGCGTCGTCGATTCGCCCCGCCGAAGCCAGCATCGGCCCGCCGTTCAGGTCGAGCAAAGCACGCTCCCGCGCGCGGCCGTCCTCGGGAAATCCGGGATCGTCCACAAGGGACCGTGCCGCGTCGATCGCCCGGACCGCGGCCGCGAACTCACCCCGGCGCTGATGGACGAACGACTTCCACTGGAACATCTTCTCGCGGGTGAACAGCACCTCGCCGGATCCGGGCAGTCCGTCGGCCAGCTCGGCCGCGGCCTCGAACTGTTCCATCGCGGCCTCGTCGTCCTCGGCCGAGAAGTACGCGGTCCCGAGCTCGGTCCGCATCCGCAGCACCGGCCGGGCGTCCCCGGTCTCCTCGCGTACCGCGATCGCGGCGGCCAATCCGAGGCGGTGCACGGCGATCGCGTCGTCGAACAGGTCGCGCTGGAAATAGAAGGTCGCGAGTGCCTCGCACAATTGCCAAGTCAGCGCGTGAAGACCTTCCTCCGCGGCGGCTCTCACCACACGCCTGAGATTCGCTCGTTCGGCTTCCAGCTCCGCCCACGCGTTGGCACTGTCGGGTGACGGCGCGACCCGCCCGTCGAAGTAGTCCCCGAACCGGGGCCGGTCACTGATCGCGAGCTGGCGCGCCACCACGAACCGCAGGTACCACTTCACCACCCTTTCCACCGCCGCCTGGCACTCCTCAGGCTGTTCGACGTGCTCCGCCAGCCCCGCGGCGTGATCACGGACGAGACTGTGGAACTCGTACCGGCCGCGGTGGGCCTGGGTCAGCAGATTCGCGACGACCAGTGTCTCCAGGTCGGCTTCGCCGGTGACGTCGAGCAGCGCCTGGGCCGCACCGGCGCTGAACCGGTTGCCCGGATGAAGACTCAGCAGCCGGTACGCCCGCTGGGCCTCGGACGGCAGATCCTGGTACGAGACCTCGAAAACGGCCTCGACCACGGGACGGCCATCTTCGGTGAGCTTCTTGACCACCGATCGCGCCGTCCGCAGCTGACCGACGTACTCGGCAAGGTGGCCATCGTGACGGCCACTGAGCTGGGCGCCGGCGATGCTCAGGGCGAGCGGCAACCGCCCGCAAAGCTCCACCAGCGCCTCGATCGCTTCCCTGTCAACGGGTTCACTCGCGGCGGTCAGATCGGCGGACAGCAACTCCACCGCACTCGACACCGAGAACGGGGGAACGTCCACCACCGTGAACCGTTCCCGCCGGAACCCCTGCGACCGTTTACGACTGGTCGCCAGCACCACACTGCGCGACGAGGACGGCAGCAGGTTCGTCAGCTGTGCCGCCGACTCGACGTCGTCGAGCACGATCAGCAGGGCCAGGTCCGCGGTGACCGTCCGGAACGCCGCGCGCAACCCCTGCGACGTCGACGGCGGTGTCTCCACGCCGAGCTGGGTGAGGAAAAGGAAAAGAACGTCGTCGACGGAGACGGACTCCGAAGAACTGCCCAATTCGGCCCACACTTGGCCGTCCTGGAACAAGTGCCTGACGCGGTGCGCGCACCGATTGGCCAGCGTTGTCTTACCCACTCCGGGCAAACCCGTCAGGACCACGACGCCGACACGCTCCGAAGCCAGCGAGTCCGTGATCTCCCGCTCGATCAGCTCGAGTTCGGCTTCCCGATTGACGAACAGGCGAGGATCGGCCGCCAAGGCCTTCGGTACGAGCCTTGTCCCCATCACCCTCAACAACCCCCTCGCGTCGACCCGGCCACCCTACCGAGAACCGGAACGGCCCGCGTGACCGAACGAGTACCAGCCGTATCGGGCGCGGATGGTGCTGCTCACTCCGAGTTGCCCCACCTCCGACAGCTTTGGTATACCAAATCGGGGCGCTTCGGGACCCCGTCGAGAAAGGTGCTCGCCGTGTTGATCCGTGACGTCCGCCCCTGGGGTGGACAGCACAGTGACGTCGAAGTGGCCAACGGCCGGATCACCGCGGTGCGGCCGCACGATCCCGCCGCCGCACCGGCGCCGGACACGGTCGAAGGGCGCGGGCGGTTGCTGTTCCCCTCGTTCAGCGACGTGCACGTCCATCTGGATTCGACGCGTATCGGCCTGCCGTTCCGGCCGCATACGGGCGCACCGGGCGTGTGGGCGATGATGCTGAACGACCGCGAGAACTGGCGCGACGCCGAGGTTCCGCTGCCCGAACGCGTCGCCGGGACGCTGGAGCGGATGATCGCCAACGGCACCACGCGGGTGCGCAGCTACGCGCAGGTGGACGTCGACTGCCGACTGGAGAAGCTCGACGCCGTCCTCGCCGCGAAGGAGCGGTTCGCTGGGCACGCGGACGTCGAGGTGATGGCGTTCCCGCAGGCCGGGATCCTGCGCGAGCCCGGCACCGTGGACGTGCTGGAGGCCTCGCTGCGCTCGGGCGCCACGGTCGTCGGCGGGATCGACCCGTGCTCGCTGGACAAGGACCCCAAGGGACATCTCGACGTCGTGTTCGGGCTCGCCGAGAAGTACGGCGTGGAGGTGGACATCCACCTCCACGAGCCAGGGCACCTGGGCGTGTTCTCGACCGATTTGGTGATCGAGCGGGTCCGTGCGCTGGACATGCGCGGCAAGGTGACCATGTCGCACGCGTACGAACTGGGCTCGATCTCGGAATCGGTGAGCCGCCGCCTGATCGACACCTTCGCGGAACTGGACATCGCGATGGCGACCGTCGCGCCGTCCGTCGACGGCCAGTTGTCGCTGGCGGACCTCACGACCGCGGGTGTGCGCGTCGGCCTGGGAGAAGACGGACAGCGGGAATACTGGAGCCCGTACGGCAACTGCGACCTGCTCGACCGCACCTGGCAGCTGGCCTTCACCCACGGTTTCCGCCGCGACGACCTGATCGAACTGGCACTGGCCGTCGCGACGATGGGTGGCGCGTCGATCATGAGCCACGACGTCCCCCGGCTGGCCGGCATCACCGACCGCCCCGGCGTGGCCGTTGGCGACCGCGCCGACCTGCTGCTGGTGGACGGCGAAACCCCGACGAGCGCGGTGATGGACCGCGGTAAGGACCGTACGGTGCTGCACGACGGTGTCGTCGTCGCGGACGGCCTGTCGGTGGTGCGTCTCTGATCTGCTCCGTTCACCGTGCCTGGGCGGGAAGGACGTGATCGCCGCCGCGATCCGTGCTCAGGCAGAGCGAACAGATCGTTCCCCCTTCCGGTGACGCGGCCATGTCGGGCCGTTCGTAGGACTCACCGCACACCACGCAGTCGAAGTGGGTCCCGCTCGGGTTCCCCTCGGCGTCCAGTAGTGGCTCGGCGATGCCGTCGTCGGTGCGGCGCAAGTAGAACCGGCCTCGGGTGAGGATCGCCATCACCGGTGTCAGCACGACCGCGATCCCCACCGCCACCAGCGGCGAGTACGGCCTCAGCGTGTCGCCGAACAGTCCGAAGTAGACGGAGATGGACAGGAGGGAGGAAGCGAGGAACGACACGACACCCACCGGGTTGACCGCGTAGAGCATGCCGCGGCGGAACTCCGGCCGTTTCGGCGACAGCTTCAGCACGAACTTGTTGATCGCGATGTCGGTGGCGACCGTGACGACCCACGCCATCGCGCAATTGGAGTAGAAACTGAGGATGTTGTTGAGGAAGCTGAACATGTCCGCTTCCATCAGGATCAGCGCGATGGTCAGATTGACCAGCACGAAGACCAGCCTTCCCGGGTAACGCCTGGTGATCCGGGTGAACGAGTTGGTCCAGGCGAGGGATCCGGAGTAGGCGTTGGTCACGTTGATCTTGACCTGGCTGAGCACGACCAAGACCAGCGCGAGCGGCACGACCAGCCAGGGCGGCATGAGTTCGGTGAACACGCCGGTGAACTGTTCGATCGGCTCGATCGCCGCCGCGGTGCCGACCGCGCCGAGGATGTAGACCGCCATGAACACTCCGATGGCCTGCTTGACCGCGCCGAAGATCACCCAGCCGGGGCCGGCCAGCACCATCGACGTCCACCAGGCGCGCCGGTTCTCGTCCGTGCGCGGCGGCATGAACCGCAGATAGTCGATCTGCTCGCCGATCTGTCCCATCAGCGAAAGGCACACCCCGGCCCCCAGCATCACCGCCGCGGTGCTCAGCCCGCCGCCGTTCCGCCCTTCGTGGGACAGCCACCGCTCGACCGAACCGGGATCCTTGACGATGAGGAACACCAAGGGCGCGACCATCAGCAGCAGCCACAACGGGTTCGTCCAGCTCTGGAGTTTCGCCAGCACCTTCATCCCGTAGATCACCAGCGGGATGATGACCAAAGTGGACACCAGATAACCGAGCCACAACGGCAGTCCCACCGCGTAATCGAGGCCCTGCGCCATGATCGAACCCTCGAGCGCGAAGAAGATGAACGTGAAACTGGCGAAGATGACACTGGTGATGACCGAGCCGTAGTACCCGAACCCCGAACCGCGGGTGATCAGGTCGAGGTCGAGGTTGTAGCGGGCGGCGTAGTAGGCCAACGGGAACCCGGTCACGAAGATGATCACCGCGGCCAGGCCGATCGCCAGCAACGCGTTCTGCGTACCGTGGGTCAGCCCGATACCCGCGCCGATCGAGAAGTCCGCCATATAGGCGATCCCGCCCAGCGCGGAGGCGCCGACGACGCCGGGGGTCCACCGCCGGTAGGTCCGCGGGGCGAACCGCAGGGTGTAGTCCTCGAGAGTTTCCTTCGAGGCTCCCAAAGCGGACACCTGCGTGCGTTCGGCGACGTCGTCGACGGTCATCGTTCGTGAACTCCTCGGGGAAGGGCTTGTCCAGAAGGCGTCGGCGGGCAGGGTCTACGGGGCTGCGTCCGTGGGCCGGAACGCTAGAAACACCAGATTTCGACCGACCGCTACGGATATGACGGGAGTGTTTCGCCGTGTAACCGGGAGCAGCGGCCCTGGTTAACGTGGTGGCTGGGTCGGGACCGCGGTCCGTGAAGGGCCCCTTCCCTCGGCTCAGCCGAGGAAACGCGACCTTCACACCTTCCCCAGTACATGAAGGCCCCCTTCCTTGCGCTAGACACGCAAGCAAGGGGGCCTTCATGTACTTCAGACGACGCCAGCACCGAGAGGGTCGCGTCGGCGCCTTGACACGCGCCAGCCGTCATTCATACAGTTGCCGTTACTTTGTATGAATGACGTGGGGAGTTGATCCGGATGCGGCTCGGCACTACCGCTGTCGTCCTGGGTGGCAGCGCCGCCGGTCTGTGCACCGCGGGCGCGCTCGCCCCGTACTTCGACCAGGTGCTGGTGCTGGAACGCGACGAGCTCCCGGCGGAGGCCGAGCATCGGCGCGGGGTGCCGCAGAGCAAGCATCCACATTTCCTGCTGAACTCGGGCCGTCGCGCGATCGGGGCGCTCTTCCCCGGTTTCGAGGACGACCTCATCGCCGCTGGCGGGCTGCACCTGATGCCGTCCATGGACGCCGCCTACCTCGACGGGGAAGGCTGGTCGGCACGCAAACGCGGCACGATGACGATGATCTACGGTTCGCGGATCCTCATCGAGCGGGTGCTGCGCGACAAGGTGCGGGGCCTGGCCAACGTGGTCATCCGCGAAGGTGTCGCGGTCAACGGCTTGACCATGCGCGACGGCGGAGAGGTCACCGGCGTCGCTTTCTCCACGTCCGACGGCGACGAGCACATCGATGCCGACTTCGTGGTGGACGCGATGGGCCGCGGCTCGTCCGTCGGCGGCTGGCTGGTCGCCGCGGGGTGGCCCGAGCCCGAGGTCCAGACCCTCGATGCCAAGGTCACCTACACCTCGCGCTGGTACGACCTGCCGTCACCGGCGGAGCGGCCGCCGTCCTGGTGGTGGCGTCACCTGGTGATCATGCCGACCCCGGACAAGGGCGAGCACCCGGCCGAGCACGAGTTCCTGGTGAACTTCTTCCCGATCGAAGGGAACCGTGTCATCGCCTGTATGGGCTCGTGGGGAATCGAGATGCCTCGCACCACCGACGCGTTCGTCGAGTCGGCCCGCCGGGTGCGGGCGCCGCTGTTCGCCGACGCGATGGATCGGTGCGCTCCCACTTCGGAGGTGCACCTGACCCGGTCGACCGGCAACAAATGGCGCCGCTACGACCGGCTGCGCACCCCGCCGAAGGGTTTGGTGTTCGTAGGCGACTCGATCTGCGCCTTCAACCCGTTTTACGCACAGGGCATCAGTTCCGCGGCGGGTTCGGCGTTGCTGCTGCGCGAACACCTCGCCCGCGCCGAGCGTCTCGACGCGACGTTCTCTTCGCGATTCCTTGCGGCGCAACGCAAACTGCTCGGTGTGCCGTGGCGCCTGGCGATGGCCCGGGATCAGGGCTACGAGTGCGCTGTGGGTACCGAGAAGCCGCCAGAGTGGCGGCGTCGCATCCTCGCGGCCATGTCCGGCCCGGCGTTCAGCCTCATCGTCGGTGCCGCGCGGGAAGACGCGGTGGTCGACGAACACTTCGCCAAGGTGTTCAATCTCGACGAATCACTGGGCGACATGCTGCGAAACCCACGGGTGTTGTTCGGGCTCGCGCGCCATCGCGTCCGCGCCGCGCTGGGCAGGCACCGGGTTCCCTTCGGATTCGATCCCCGGGCCGAGCCACCCGCCACCGACTACTCGCCCGAAAACGCCGCGGCACCGGCCGCCGCACGATGAGCGCGGTATGCGGGCCGGAGGCGGAAGCCGTCACCCGCGACCTCGGCTTCGACTGCCACGACGTCTCCCCCGTCGGCTCGATCCGCTTCCCGTGGGATCTCGCCGATCCGACGATGCCGCTGCTCGAATTACTCATCGTCGGCGGCGCCGTTTTCGCGCTGATACACGCCGTACGCCGCCACCGGGCGGGCGATCCGGTCAACCTCGCGCTCTGGTGGGCCTCACTGGTCTACCTGTTCGTGATCGAACCGCCGCTGTACTTCCCGGAGTGGTTCGGTCTCGAGCAGCGGTACGGCTTCATCTTCGCCCACAACCAGTTCACCGTGCAGTTCATGGGAGACCGGCTGCCGCTCTACATCATCGCGTTCTACCCGGTGATCAGTCAGCTCGCCTACGAACTCGTGCGAGCACTGGGGATCTTCCGGCGCCGCGGCCCGCTGACCGGGTCGGTGGCCGTCGCTTTCACCTGCCAGGTGTTCTACGAGGTCTTCGACCACCTCGGCCCGCAGCTGAAGTGGTGGGCCTGGAACGCGGACAACCAGATCGTCAACCAGCCCGCGCTGGCGTCGGTGCCCATGAACAGCATGCTGCTGTTCGCTTCCGTCTCGATGGGAGCCATGACCTACCTGGTCGTACGCCTGACCGGGAGCCCGGCCGCGGACGGCGGCCCGCGACGCGGCCGGTCCCTGGTGCTGCGCACCCTGGTGGCAGGCGTCCTCACTCCGCCGACCATGGCGATCGCCGGCATTCCTTCGAGCCTTTTCGGCGGCGACGATCCCGACATCACCGCGCAGGCCTGGGTCCTCGGCGTCGAGCTGGCCCTGCTCTGGTTGGCCGGCGCCTGGATCGTCGTCTCGCACCTGCGATCTCCGGATCGCGGGCAGGCCGAACCGCTGTCCGCCTTCGCCAGGTTCTACCCCGCCGTCTACCTGGGTGGGATGGCCGCGTTCTGGATCAGCGCCCTACCGGCGTACCTCGTCGCGGAGAACGGCGTCACCGGTGACGGCACCCCGATCGGAAGCGGACCGTACGCGCTCGCCTGCTTCCTCGGGGCGAGCCTGCTGCTGGCCGCGCAGTACCGGCGCCGTAGGACACCTGCCACCGGCTGAAGCGTTCCCATCAGGGAAGATGGACCGCATGGGGCACCATGGATGGCAGGGCAACCCACCCCGCACCGAAGACGAGGCGCGCCGCCGGATCGTCGAGGCGGCGACGGCATGCATCGACCGGGCCGGGCTCGCCAAGACCAGTCTCTCCGACGTCGCCGCCGAACTCGGAGTGACCCGGCAGACCGTCTACCGCTATTTCCCCCGCTTGGCGGACATCCTCCGTGCCGTCGCACTGGCAGGCGTCGAGGAGTTCGCCGGACGGATGGAGCGCCACTTGGCCTCGTTCGGCAGCGCCGAAGAGGTGGCGGTGGAATCCGTGGTGTTCGCGGTGCGAACGGTTCCCAGGGAGCCCTACCTCGGCCTGCTCTTGGAGGCGGGCGAAGGTGACTTCTTCACCGTCGAAGTCACCTCTCCCCCGGCGTTCGCGCTCGGCGCGCGGATCCTCCGCAATCTGCCGGTCGACTGGGCGGCCGTCGGCGTCACCACCGACGAAGACCTTGAGGAACTCGCCGAAATCCTGATGCGACTCTTCCTGTCGTTTCTGCAATACCCGTCGACGCCGGCGCTCACCGACGACCGGTTACGGGCACTCGTCCGCCGCTGGATCGGACCGGCCCTCCGCGGCTGAGCACTGACCGGATACCCGGGACCGGTCCCGTGAACATCGACCTACTCTGCTCTCTTTCCGCGATACCGAGGTACGGAGAGGGCGGACATGTTCCTGCGGAGCAAAATCGCGTTGGGTGTGGTCTCGATCATGGCCGCCTGCCTGCTGACGGCAGGAGTGTCGTCGGCCGAACCGCGCCCGCACGAAGTGCCGCCACCCGTTTCGGGGCGGACTCTCACAGTGGGTCCCGACGGCGAGTATCCGACCGTCCAGGCCGCCGCGGATGTCGCGCGGCCCGGTGACAACGTGCAGATCGCCGCCGGTGTCCACACCGGCGGTCTCACCATCAAGACCAGCGGGGCACCTGGCGAGTACATCACCTTCCACGGCGAAGGCGGGACGGCCGTCATCACCGGGCAAGGTGGCTCCCAGGGCCTGCTCGCACTGGGAAGCCATTCGTGGCTTCGGTTTCACAACCTGACCTTCGCCGGATCACGCGGTTTCGGTGCCTACGCCAGTGGAGCGCACAACCTGGTCTTCCAGGATTTCGGCATCGACGGCTCCCGAGACGGCGGGCTGGTTCTGCTGAACACGAGCGACGTCCTGGTGGACGGCTGCGAGATCCAGCGAACGAACGGGCGGGGAACGTCCGCGGATCACGAGGCGCTCACCCTCGGACACGGATCGCGTGACGTCGAGGTCAAACATTGCCGAGTCCACGACAACGGCGAAGAAGGCATCGACGTCAAATACACCGACAACGCCAGGGTCTCGATCCACGACAACGTCTCGTCGAACAACCGAGGGCCGAACATCTACGTGGATTCCTCGTCCGATGTGGAGATCTACAACAACGTGGCCGTCGGCACCAAGAACGAGACGAAGTCCGGGATCGCCCTGGCCGTCGAGGACGTCTCCGAGAGCCGGGAACTCCGCAACGTCGAGGTGTACAACAACGTCTCTTACGGCAACGCGCAGGCAGGGCTGAGCTTCTGGGTCGAGTCGAGCGGGACCATGTCCGACGTGCGGATCGTCAACAACACCTTCCACGACAACGCCGAAGGCTCGATCGCCGTCTACGGCGGCGACTTCGAGGGCACCAACCTCCTTCGCAACAACATTTTCGCGGAAGGACCGGTGTCCCACGACGACTTCGTCATCGACCACAACATCTCCGGCGACCCCGGATTCGCCGCCCCGGACGCGGGCGACTTCCATCTCAGGCCCGGATCCACCCGAGCCGTCGATCAGGGATCCGCCGACTCCGCTCCGGCCTTCGACCTCGACAACAAACCCCGCCCCGCCGGTGCGGGCCACGACATCGGGGCCTACGAGCAGTGAATTGCTCGTCGATCAGCGTGAGGGCGGCGGTCCCTGTTTCGGGTTCGCGTGGGTCGTCGAAAGTGAGGGGTAGGGCAAAGGTGGCGTGGTACTCGCGATCCGCCGGGTCACGTTCCCAATGTCGCATTTGAGTCGCTGAGCGACTCGAATGCGACATTGGGAACATCAGCCACTGAAAGATCACGCGACTCGCCACTCACGATCCGCGCCAGCTGGCCACTCGACGTGGTTGGTAGGCGCGCGAGGTGTTACCGCGGGTGAGGGGGCCCGTCTGAACCTCAATCGTGGTCGGGGATGCCGTGGAGGTGGTGGTCGGCGGCGTTCATGACCTCCGCGAGCAGACGGCGGACGTGCCCGCCGCGAGCGCGGTAGAGGATCCGGCGGCCTTCGCGTCGCTGGCCGACCAATCCGGACAGCCTGAGCTTGGCCAGGTGCTGAGACACCGCCGGCCGGGCGATGGCGACCGCGGCGGCCAGCGACGCCACGTCGTACTCGTCCCCACTGAGCAACCACAACATCCGCATCCTCGTCGGATCGGCCAGCATCCGCAGCGAGGTGGACGCGGCTTCGACCTGGTCATCCGGGGGAAGCGCGGCCCAGTGAGCACCGGATTTGTCATGTGCGTACATGAGCACCTATCGTGGTGAGGAGTTCTCCGGCGGAGGGTGACGAAGCGTGTCGTTGCTGGGGCATCGGGACTACCGGCATCTGTTCGGGGCGCAGCTGGTCGCGCTGTTCGGCACTGGCCTGACGACGGTAGCGCTCGGCCTGCTGGCCTACGACTTGGCTGGTGCGAATGCCGGTGCCGTACTGGGTACGGCGCTGGCGATCAAGATGATCACCTATGTGACCGTCGCGCCTCTCGTGGGCGCCTACGCCGACCGGGTACCCAGACGTCTACTGCTCGTCAGTCTCGACGCCGTGCGCGCGCTCGTGGTGCTGGCGCTGCCGTTCGTGGACCAGGTGTGGCAGATCTACGTCCTGATCGTCGTCCTGCAATCCGCGTCGGCCTCGTTCACCCCGACGTTCCAGGCGGTCCTTCCCGACATCCTGCCCGGCGAACGCGAGTACACGAAGGCGCTGTCGCTGTCACAGCTCGCCTCGACGATGGAAACCCTGCTCAGTCCACTGCTCGCCGCCGCCGTCCTCGGCTTCGCGTCCTTCCACTGGCTGTTCACCGGCACCTCGATCGGATTCGCGGCGTCGGCGGTACTGGTGCTGAGCACCCGGATCCCCGATGCGACCCGCGGTGATCGCGGCGGCATCCGGGATCGGACGCTGGCGGGGATCCGGATCTTCGCCGCGACGCCCCGCCTGCGCGGAACACTGGGCTTGGCGCTGGTGGTCGCCGCCGTCGGATCCGTGGTCATGGTCAACACCGTCAACTACGTCCAGGACACCCTCGGCCGGTCACCGGCCGACGTCGCGATCCTGCTGGCGGGCAACGGCGTCGGCACGATCCTGGTCGCGCTCGTGCTCCCCCGCCTGCTGGACCGGGCCCCGGAACGCACGGTCATGCTCACCGGCGCCGGAGTCCTCCTCACGGCGATGACGGGTGCGATCGCACTGTCCACAGCGGACAGTGGCGGCTGGCGGTGGCATGCGGCGCTGGCGACGTGGACGGTCATCGGGCTCGGTACCGGACTGGTCCTCACCCCGGTCGGCCGGGTGCTGCGCCGCTCCAGCCACGCTAGCGACCGGCCCGCGATCTTCGCCGCCCAATTCTCGCTGTCCCACGCCTGCTGGCTGCTCACCTACCCGATCGCCGGTTGGCTCGCCACCTTCATGCCGAAGCCGTTCACCACGACCTGGATCGCGCTCGGCGCCCTCGGCCTCGCCGGATTCACCCTGGCGGCCAAGTCGTGGCCGCGCCGGGACCCCTACTTCCTGGAGCACACCCACCGCGGCACCGGCACCGGCCACCTCAGCGACGCCGAGGAAGTCGGCGACGGGCTCTGGCGGCACAGCCACGCATTCGTCATCGACCGCGAGCACCGCCGCTGGCCCGCGGACACTCGCTAGCGTGTCTGACAATTCGTTGATCACCCCGTCAAACCGGATGGAGGGGGGAAGGCAACCGTGGCGTGTCGCGAAAGCCACTTTCGCGACGTCTGATGTCCCGAAAGTGGCTTTCGCGACACCCGCACCGATCCGCAACGGTCCTCCACACCGTCACCGCCTGGACCAGAACATTGTCAGACACGCCCTACCTGGCCCGCCGCACCGCGCCCCGTGCGGCGATGAACAGCAGGACGGCACCGGGAACGATCCCGACCAGGGACAGCAGGAACGTCCCGAACCGCTGACTGCCCACGGATTCGGTGGATTCACCCCTGGCGATCCCGTTCACCACCGCGACGCACCGGCTCCGCTCCGGATCGCACGTGTCCGCGGTGAAGTTGAGCCGGACACCGAACCAGATCAGGGCCACCCCCGCGGCGGCGGCGAGGAGCAGGCCGAGCACGGCGAACGTGCCGACGACACCCTTCTTGCCTGCCACCGAGCCGACCGCGGCCGCCGCCCGAGTCCGCACCAAGGTCCCGATGACCACCATGACGGCCACGGTGGCGGGGATCGCCAGAATGGTCCAGAGCCACTCACCGGTCGACGCCGACACCGCCACCGTGGCCGGCGTCACCAGCATCACGCCCAACAGCAGCCCCAAGCTCAGGTCGTCTTTCACCGTCATGCGCTTCTTCGGCGCCTTCTCTCCCTGAGTCACGCGGTGACCCTACGGGCGGCTCGCGGGCCGGGCCACGGCCGAAATACGGACTCTCGGTCAAGCGCCGCCGAACGGTTCGACACCGACGACGCGGCGGACGCGGAGGGGTTCGATCACCATCGTGACCCGCTGCTCCCCCGGCAACAGCCACTCGTACGGCGTACCGACGTATTTGTGCGCGAGCCGGTCCATGTCACGTCCGGCCTCCGGCCCTTCGACGAACCGGATGACCCGGCCGTGGATCTGGACGCGGTCGAAAGGATCGGCGTGGTGCGAGAGACACACCCGCGGATCATGACGCAGATTGCGTTCCTTGACCCTGCCCACCGAGGTGTTGAACCAGGGATCGTCACCGTCAAGGCCCACCCACATCGGGCTGACATGCGGGGCTCCGTCCGGGCAGGTGGTGGCGACGTACCACACCGACGGCGCCGCCAGGCGTTCTCTCACGTCCTCCGGCAACTTCTCCATGTCCACGCTCCTCAGCACTCGGCGGATACCACTCTCACGGTCACCGCAGTATCCCCCGTCCGGTAGCGAACCGAATTCCCATACGGGACGAGGCCGGAAACGGCCTGAATTCGCACCACCCGTCCTCGATCCGCATTCGGCCGCCTTCACGACGTCCGGATCGGTCGGCGAACCATCGGACCACTCCGGAAAACACGCCTATTCGAAGAATCGCATAAACTGACAGCTCATTCGAGCACATTGCCAAAAACGGACGGATTGCCTACACCGTCCGGCGCGCACCCAGAAGGATGACTCGCGACGCACCCGAATTCGACACCCGACCGAACCTGGCGCACCCAGATGAGGACAGGTAGCATCGGTGACTTCGAGCACCGATGCTCATCCGACTGGCCATCGGAAGTTCGGCATTCCACCGCAAACGGGGGGCTATCGCCGTGTCCGTGGCTACCGAAATCACGCTGTTGTCGAATTGCTGATATCGATTGTTTCACCAACCAATCGGGTTGACTCGGCCGGGGTCTGCGATCGGTACGTCCCAGGCCGCATGGAGGTAGTTGCAGTGACGCTTCCTGGGGAAGCACAATTGATCTACACGGACTTACACGGGCAACACGAGACAATAATCCCGGACGTCGAACTGGACGCCGTCCGCACCGCCATCGAATTGGCGGGCCGAGGGATCCGGCGCGGAGACAGGGTTCTCCTGATAGCGGACAATTCAGTGGAATTCATCGCGGTCCTCTTCGGGCTGATTCACCTCGATGTGAGCATCGTGCTCGCCGACTCCGGACAGGTTCCCCGGCAGCACCGGCAACTGGTGCTGCTGACCGGGGCCGACTGGGTGATCACGGACGCCGACCTCGGACGGGTCGCGGAGTTCTCCGATATCGCGAAAGTACTGCTCAGCACCGACCTGCGCGCAGACCCCGGCCGTCCGGGCCGTGGTCAGCGACTGTCGTTCGACGCATGGCGCGGCAGGGACGACGCGCTCATCACCTCCTCGTCGGGGACCACCGGGGCGGCGAAAGTCATCGTCCGGTCAGGCTCGGCGATCTGGGAGAACGCGGACCGGACCCGGGAACAGCTCGGCTACCGCGCATCCGATGTCCTGCTCCCACTGCTTCCCTTTTCCCACCAGTACGGTTTGTCGCTCTTGCTGGTGTGGTGGCTGACGGGCTGCTCACTCGTCGTCGCGCCGCGGGTGCGGGTGGACCACGCGCTGGAGGCGGCCGCCCTCGCCGGTGTCACCGCCGTCGATGCGACGCCGTCGACCTACCACACGGTGCTCGGCATCCTCGAACAACGGCCGGTGCTCCGGGACCGGCTCGGTTCGGTCCGGATGTGGTGCGTGGGTGGAGCCCCTCTCGGTCAGCCACTGGCGAAGCGCTTTCACGCCGTGGTCGGCGCCTCGCTGCTGGACGGCTACGGCAGCACCGAAGCGGGGAACATAGCTCTCGCCACACCGGACGATCCACACGGATGCGGGCACCCATTGCCCGGCGTCGAACTCCAGATCCGGGACGACGGCGGGAAACCGGTGGCCGATGGTGAGATCGGCGAGATCAGGGTGCGATCGGCGGGCCTTTTCGAGGGGTATCTCGCCGAGGACGGCACCCTCGACCGCAGGGACGGCGACTGGTATCTCACCCACGATCTCGGCTTCCGCGACGGCCAAGGGCGTCTTCACGTCATCGGCCGCAAACACGCGGTGCACCGCCTGGGATACACGCTCTACCCGGCGGAACTGGCGCGCAAGGCGGAGGCGTGCGGGCGTCCGATCACCGTCGTCCCGCTCGACGACGACCGGCGCGGTTGCCGTCTCGTATTCGTCGTGGCCGATCCCCACCTGGGGAACGGGCAGCACTGGCGGCGGCGGATGAGCGAGCACCTTGCCGATTTCGAGCAGCCCAACCAGGTCGTGGTGGTGGGCGCGTTCCCGGTCACCAGGAACGGCAAGCCTGATCAGGCCCGGTTGAAGCAGATCGCGGCGGCCTCGATGCCCACGGTGGAGCCCCGCCCGGCGCGAGTCGAGACGTCCGAGTCGCCTGCCAGGCCCGGCAGGGCGGCCCGCCTCGCGGCGGTACGGTCGGCCATCGAAGCCGATCCCGGACCGGTACTGGACATTCTCACCGAGATCTCGAACTTCCGATCGGCCGAGTCGGAGATCTGGTCCGCCCTGGACACCCTGCGGGGCGCGGTCGCCGAAGTCGAGAAGTACCGTCCTGGCCGAGTACCGAGGATGGCGGTGTTCATGCCGTCGAACATCGTCTTCTACTCCTATGTCCTCCAGCTGCTCGTCCCCTCGCTGTTCGTGGACGAGGTCGGTTTCCGATCCTCACAGCAGGTCGCGGGGACCATGCGGCGGCTGCACGAACTACTGGCCCCCATCCACGGGTTGCCCATCACCCTGCATCCGCTCACCCAGCGGGAGTTCCTCGACGGCCCGGTCGCGCACGCCGATCTCGTCACCTTCACCGGGGCGTACAAGAACGCGGAGCAGGTCAGGACGGCCGTGCGCAAGGATCAGCTGTTCCTGTACTACGGGCAAGGGGTGAACCCCTTCATCGTCGGCCCGGACGCCGACCTCGACAAGGCGGTCACCGACGCCATCCGGATCAGGCTGTTCAATTCCGGGCAGGACTGTTTCGGCCCGGACGTGTTCTTCGTGCACCACGGCTGTTTCGACCGGTTCGTCGGCCTCCTGGCCGAACGGGTCCGGGACCTGCGCTTCGGCCAGTACACCGATCCCAGCGCGGATTACGGGCCGCTGTACTACGAATCCGCCCTCACCGACGCTGTCGACCATCTCCGGGAACACGGCGAGCACATCGTGTCCGGCGGCCAGGTCGACTTCCGCACAGGTCATCTCCAGCCGACCGTCCTTGCCCGGCCGATGAGCACGAAGGTACCGGTCGCGGAGCTGTTCTCCCCGATCTTCAACGTGATGCGCTACGACAGCACGGTGCAGCTCCGCGAGCGCGTCACCTCGGAGTTCTTCCGCGAACGGGCGATGGGAGCGATGGTGTACGGGGACGACACGGGCATCTCCGACGTGCTCGCCGACCGTCATCTGGTGTGCCACGACACCACGTTGCTGGACGTGGACAACGGCAACGAGCCGTTCGGTGGCCGCGGCATGATCGCCAACTACCTCGCGCACCGAGGTAAACGCACGGCCCGGCCGCTGCTGATCTCCGAATCGGTCGCCGAACACCTCACCCCGGATCGGACGTCCGCATGAGCGCCGTCACGACGCGTTATCCGAACGCCTGGCACGCCGCGGCCGATTACCTCCGGCTTCGTGGCACGACCGTCCTTTTCGGACTCCCCTCGGACGATCTCGAGGTGCTGCCCGCGGTGGAGTCCGCGCGGCTGCGGCTGGTCCTCTGCCGCGATCAGCGCAACGCGGTGTTCATGGCGACCGGGTACGCGCTGCAATCCGGGAGTCCGGGCGTCTGCGTCGTCGGTAAGGGACCCGCGGTCACCAACACGCTGACCGGTGTGCTCGAAGCACGTTCCGCGGCCGCGCCGCTGGTGATCCTGGCCGCGGGCACCGGTGACGACCGGCGCGGCTCCGGCGCTTTCCAGGAACTGGACCAGGTCGCGGTGATGACACCGCTGGTGAAGCGGGCATACCGGATCGACCACCCGGATCGGGTCGTTCCCACGCTGGAGAAAGCCTTCCTCGTCGCGACCAGCGGTCAGCCAGGCCCGGTGTACGTGGAGATCCCCGACCACTTGCTCCGGGAGGAGGTCACCCGCAGCCGTCCATGGTTCCTCCACACCAGCGTCACCGGGACGCTGGTGTCCGATCCTGTCGACCAGGCGGCGCTCGACGTCCTCCGCGGCAGTCGCAGGCCGACGCTGGTGGTGGGCGGCGGCGCACGGCACCGCAACGGGGACCACCTCATCGAGCGGTTCGCGGAACGGATCGGGGCGGTCCTGCTCAGCACCGCGTCCGGCCGTGGTTGCCTCGACGAGACGCACGAGTCGTTCTGTGGCCTCGCGGGGTTGTACGCGCCACCGGCGACAGCCGAGCTGGTGAAGACCAGCGATCTCGTCATCGCGCTGGGAAGCAGGCTGGAGGAGACAGCGGTCTTCGGCTGGCCGGGATTGGGGACGACGATCCCCGTTCTGCAGGTCGACGTCGATCCGCTCGGGCTGTCCACGGAGTACTGGGGGCCGAAGGTGGTCGGAGACGCCGCCGCGACGCTGCGCGGCTGGCTCGGGCGGCTGTCGGAAGGCCGGGTTCCCCACCGTGGCTGGCTGGACGAAATCCGCGTATGCCGTGAGACGCTCCATCGTGATCGGCGGGAAACGCTCGAACGGCTGGGGAAGAGCGAGGACATCCACGTCGCCGAAGTGCTGGCGGCGATCGAGGTCGTCGTACCGCCGGACCGGATCCTCGTCCAGGAGAACGGCTTGCAGGACATGTGGTCCTACTATTACCCGTTCTCCTCCTGCGACCACGACGGCGGCTCGATCGTCCCCTCCGAACAGACCAGCCTCGGGTTCGGCACAGCCGCCGCGGCGGGAGTGCGGCTGGCTGCCCCGGACCGGCCGGTGGTGGTGTTCGCCGGGGACGGCGCCTTCGAGATGGTTCGCAACGATCTCGCGACCCTGGCACGGGAGCGCGTCGGTGTCCTCTACGTGGTGCTGCACAACGGCGGCTACGGCTGGCTGCACTCCCAGCTCGGGCGGCTCGGTCTCGACGCCGGCCGCTTTCCCTTCGTGACGGCCGGGGAGGCCGGAATCGGCACGTCGGCGATCCCGGGTCTGGAGCAGGTCGTCGTCACCGGGAAGGACGACCTGGAACGTCATCTCGACCGGGGTCTGCGAGCCAGCCTCACCGGAAATGTCTTCGTACTCCACATCGGGGTAAGGCTCGACGACGTGCCGCCGTTCCTGGACGCGCTCGCCGGGGACTTCCCGGAAACCAGTTCGTCCGCACGAGAATCGGAGGCCGGCCCGCATGATCGAGGATGAACTACGCCGCGACCGGCGGCGAGCCGTCATCACCGGCTGGGGAGCGATCACCCCGGTGGGTCTCACGGCCGACGACACCTGGGCCGCGTTCCTCGACGGCCGCGGCGGGATCGCGAGGATCAGCTCGTTCGACACGACCGGGCTGCTGACGCAAATCGCCGGCGAGGTCAAGGGATTCGACGCCGACGACTACATGCCGCACAAGATCAGCCGCCGGATGGACACCTACGCCCAGTACGCCGTGGCCGCGACGGTCCAAGCCGTCGAAGCGGCCAAACTGACGATCCCGCCGCACCTCGCGCCGCGGGCCGGGGTGCTCATCGGCTCCGGTTATGGCCCGGTCGGTTCGTACTACCGCCAGGCCGAACAGCTGCGGACGAAAGGACCGCGCGGGATCAGCCCGTTTTCCGCGATCACCGGCGCGATGGACAGCGCGTCCGGCGAAGTCAGCATGATGTTCGGCGCGACGGGACCGACCAGGGCCATCAGCACCGCGTGCGCCACGGGCACCGACGCAATCGGCGAGGCCGCCCGGTGGATCCAGCACGGGTACGCGGACATCGTGCTCACGGGCGGCACGGACTGCTGTGTCAGCGCGGTCGACATCGCGGGCAGTTCCAACGCACGAGCCTTGTCCAGGCGCAACGACGACCCGGAACGAGCGTCACGGCCGTTCGACAAGGACCGGGACGGCTTCATCATGAGTGCGGGGGCGGGCGCTCTCGTCCTCGAAGAGGCCACCGGCGCGATCCGCCGGGGCAGGAACATCCTGGCCGAGGTGATCGGTTACGCCAGCACCTCCGACGCCTACCACTGGACTTCGCCGCACCCGGAAGGCCTTGGCGCGCGGCGTGCCATGCAGAACGCACTGGCCGATGCGGGCGTCGAACCGTCCGAAGTGGACTACATCAACGCGCATGGCACCAGCACCGAGCTCAACGACGAAACCGAGGTCCGGGCGATCCGGCAGGTGTTCGGGGAGCACGCCGTGAAGATCCCGGTCAGTTCGACGAAGTCCATGACCGGACACATGATCGGCGCGGCGGGCGCGGTCGAGCTGATCGCGGCGGGCTATGCCGTCCAAACCGGACTCGTGCCACCCACGATCAACTGCGACACCCCGCTGGACGCGGAAATGAACTTCGTCCCGCATCGCCCGCAGAAATGGGACACGCGGATCGCGATGAGCAACTCCTTCGGGTTCGGCGGTCACAACGCGGTGCTGGTCATCCGGCGGTGGGAGGAATGATCCGGCCTGAGCGCTCATCCGGCGTCGTGCGCGACACCGGCGCCGAACACGTACGCGGACCCGAGTCGCAACTCGTCCCCGATCCTGAAACCGTGCCCCTGCGCGGCGGAGCACACGTCCGTGGTCGAGTTGTCCGAGGCGAAAGTCCCGTCCGACTGACTGAGCCGGTGATAGAAGCGGGATATCGCGTGGCCGTCCGTCGTCAGCGTGCTGGCCACGACGGCTCCCTCGGGGCGCAGGCATCGCCGGAACTCCGCGAACACCGTGGCCTTGTCGTGAAAGCAATGCAGGCCGAACATCGAGACGACGTTCCGCATCCGCCCGTCCACCACGGGCAACGACCGGACGTCGGCGCGCACGGCGAGGTGGCGGCGCAGCCCCCGTTCCGCCAACCGCGCCGTGAGCCGGCGCAGCAACTCCCAGGACAGATCCACGAAGATCCACGGACCGTTCCGCCGGTACGCCTCGGCATAGTCCAGAAAGGGAACGTTGCCACACGGCACTTCCAGCGTCGGCCCCTCGCCCAGCGCGCCGAGCCGGGCGGGCATCTCCGCGTAGTAGCGCGACACGTCGAGGCCCAGCAGTCCGGCGTCCAGCCGTTGCCGGGAAGGCCTGCTCATCAGCCAGTCGTAGAAATTCGCCCACCGGCCTTCGTAGGGCTTGTCACCGACGTCGTCGAGCCGGGGGCCGGCGCCACTCATGTCGAGAATGCCGTCGACCAAAGGAAACTCGTACGCGCAGGAAGAGCAGGCCAATCCGTCCGGCGCGATCGACAGAGGGCCTCGAAAACAAGATTGGCAGCGAAGAAGTGGGGCGATCTCGGCGAGTGCCTCGGCGAAATGCGAGTCCGGCACGGTCATACCTCCCAGAATCGTCTTGAAGGACGGTATCCGCCGCACCCGATCCAGTCAATCGACCACGGAGCACACGCATGACCGAAACCATCGACGAAGCAACTACGCGCGCGACAAGGATTCTCGGTGAGAACGACTACGTCGCTTTGTCCACAGTGGACGAAAATGGGCCGTGGGCGGCTGTTGTCGCCTACAGTACATCGCCACCCTGTTTTCTGTACTTCATGTCCCGAAGAGACTCCCGGCACGCCAGAGCGATCGAACAGGATCCGAGAGTCGCCGGCGTCGCCTACGACTCGGCGGTGACGCCGGACGACGCCGACAGTGTCCAGTTTTCCGGGACCTGCGAGGAAGTTTCCGACGAAGACCTGGCGCGCCGGTTTCTGGAACAGACCGCACACCTGACCGACAAAACACCGGAGGAAGAACTCGCCGAGTTCCGGGGCGACGACGATCTGCGGCTGTATCGCGTCACCGTTGCCGACACGTATGTCCTGGATCAGGAAAAATGGATCGAACAGGGCCTCGACGCCCGCAAAGAAGCCCTCACCACGAAAGCCTTCGCCATGGTGGCGGACCACTACGCGATTCGGACGCGCTGACGACCCGAAGGCAGGGAAATGCCGGCAGCTTATGAGGTGCGTGTTTCCGATCGGCTCGACGTGGCGGACGACGAGCTGGCCGCTCTGCGCTATCCAGAACCGCCGCACACCAAGGCGTATCTCTCCGCCATCGCCACCGCCGGTCTGGACTGCTCTTTCCGGTTCTTCACGCTGCGCCTGGACGGACGGCTGCTGGCGATGGCGTACGGGTTCGTGATCCGCTACCCGTTGATCGGTCCGCTGCACCTCCCGGTGTTCCTCGGGGGGTCACCGGTGAACCTCGGCCCGCCGTTCCACTTCGCTTCGGCCGATCTCGTCGAGGACACCCTCGATGTGCTGGCCGGGGCGATGCGCGGCGACGCGGTGACGCTGGGAGCGAAATTCCTGCTGCTCCGTGATTTCTGGGAGCCCGGGCCGGACGAGGCGTGCGGTGGCCTCCTCCGGCGGCTCGGCTTCCGCCGGACCCCGATGTTCGCCGACGCCGTGCTCACGGTGGCCTGGCCCGACTTCGACGGCTACCTCGCGTCGCTGCCAGGCAAGACCCGGAAGAGCGTCCGGCGGGACGCGCGACAGGTGGCGGCGGCGGGCTATCACGTGGAGGTGCACCAAGGTGCCCTCCTACCCGAGGCGGTCGCCACCCTGCACTCGCTCTGGATCAATCTGTACGAGAAGTACCGCGACCCGGACCAGATCTTCCTCACCGCGGACTACTTCCGCCGGATCACCGCACTGCCCGAGACGGTGGTGATCCTGGCCAGCCACGGCGGGAAACTGGTCGGATTCGACCTGTTGCTGGCGCGGGAAGGACTGCTGGAGTCCACCTACAGCGGCCTCGACCACACGCATGTCGGGACCGTGTCGCTGCACCGGCACATGGGTCATCACATCATCCGGTTCGCCCTCGCGCACGGCTACCACACGGTGGACTTCGGCATCTCGAACGAGGCGGCCAAGGCCAAGCTCGGCTGCCGATTCCGGATGAGCCTGGGTTACCTGCGCCCGCTTTCCCGGTTCTGGAGTGCGGTGCGTATCGACCGGCACATGTTCCCCGAACCGGTCATGCCGTCCGATCTTCCCCGCGCGAACGTGCCTGCCACCGTCCGCCGACCGCTCACCAGTACGCCATCCCAAGGAGAACCCGAGTGACGACATCCGTATCGGCCGCGCTCAAGCATTGGCCGTTCGCCGACTTCCTCGCCGCGGGCAAGGGTCTCGGCCTCACCGATCCGCCCGTGATCGACGGCCCGGCTGGCCCCACGGTGGTGCGCGACGGCCGCACACTGGCCAACTTCGCGAGTATCAACTTCCTGAACCTCCAGGAACGCGCCGACGTGCAGCGGCATTTCCTGGACGGCATCGCCCGCTACGGCCTGACCACCGGCGGATCGAGGATGACGCAGGGAATCTGCCGTCCTCACCTCGAGCTGGAACGCGAACTCTGCGCTGTCACCGGGAAGGAACGCGCCATCAGCTTCGCCAGCGGGCTGCTGGCCAACCTCGGCTTCGTGCATGCCATGACACACCACATGAATCTGGGCCAAGGCTGGGAGATCGACAATCAGGACGCGGTGTTCGTGCTGGACCGGGACGCGCACTGGAGCCTGTGGAAGGCCGTCGAGAACCTGACCTACGGACGGCAGCTGTTCGCGTTCCGGCACAACGACCCGGCCGACCTGAACCGGATCCTGAGCAGGCTCGAGGGCAAGAAGACCGTCGTCGTCTTCGAAAGTGTCTACTCCGCCGACGGCACGGTCGCCCCGATCGGCACCCTGCTCGATCTCTGCGAACGTCACCAGGCGCTCAGCTACGTCGACGACGCGAACGGATTCCTGCTCTACGGCGCGGAAAACCGGCCGTTCGCGGCCGAGTTCGACGCCTTGCGCAGAGCCGACTTCGTGATGGTCTCCTTTTCCAAGGCGGTCGGTCTCGAAGGCGGCGCTATCGCCGGGCCCGCCGACCCGATGCTCGCGTTCGAACTGCTGTCCGGGACCTCCATGTTCACCGCCGCCATGCAACCGCCCACGGCGAGCACCGCGACGCGGATCATGCGCCTGCTGCGTACCGAGCCCGCGATCGTCGACGGCTATCTGCGCCGGGTCGCCGTATTCCGCGAACGACTCGCCGAAATCGGGTTCCCGCCCCATTCGACCCCGTCCTACCTCATCTCGGTACCGGCGGGCGACGACACGACGGCGGTCGAGTTGAAGGAATCCTTCCTGGCGCGCGGATACCTTGTCCCGGTCTTCTTCTATCCCGCCGTCCCCCGGAACAAACCCTTGCTGCGGCTGATCCTCAACGCCGGGCACACCGAGGAACACCTGGACGGTTTCCTCCACACGCTGGCCGACCTCGGCGAGCGGGTCGGCCTCGGCGGATCCCGATGAGGCTCAGACGGCGATCTCGCGTGATCAGACGGAGGTTACGCGTGATCAGACGGAGATCACGGAGATCTCCGTCCAATCACGCGTGATCTCCGTTCAAGCACGTGAGTTCGCCGCTCAAGCACGCGTGTCACGTCACCGGCCCCGGAATCGCGAGGCCAGCGCGGCGATCGGCGACCGCCGCGCTCGGACCGGGAGACGGCCGGACGTGATGTCCTCCAGCAGGGTCGCGACGGTCTCCCTGGCGCAGGTGCGGTTCGCGCCGATCCCGCCCGAGGGCCCGCGTTTGATCCAGCCGACCACATAAGCGCCGCTCCGGCTGTCGACGCGGCCCGCGGTGTTCGGGATAGTGCCGCGATCCGCGTCGAACGGCAGGCCCGGCACCGGCGTGCCGCGGTAGCCGACCGCGCGTACGACCTGCCCGGCGGCGATTTCGACCGGCCCGTCCGAACCGGTGACCCGGAGGCCGCGCACCTGCGTGTCGCCGACGATCTCGGTGGGGGCGGAGTGGAAGCGCAGGACGATCCGGCGTGCGTCCGCGACCGGCGGCGCGGTCCAGTCGACGGTCTCGCGGCCGAGTCCGCGCAGCAGCGTCGCTTTACCGGTGCTCGCGTCGATCGCGGCCGTGGTGCGCGGGTCCTCGTCGTCCACGACCAGTGGCACACCGGCGCGCTGTGCCAGCGCGAGCAGTTCCGGGGAGGTGTAGGCGGCGTCCTCCGGCCCGCGCCGGGCGAGCAGGACAACCTCACGGACCTTGCTGGTGCGCAGCCGTTCCAGCGCGTGCCGGGCGATCGTGGTGCCGGTCAGATCGGCGGGATCGGCGGTGAGGATCCGGGCCACGTCCAGTGCGACGTTGCCGGTGCCGACGAGCACGACACGTTCCGCGGACAGGTCCACCGCGTTCGCGGGGACGTCCGGGTGGCCGTTGTACCAGCCGACGACGGTGGTCGCGGCGATACTGCCGGGCAGGTCCTCGCCGTCCACGCCGAGGGCGCGGGCGGACGAGGCGCCGACGGCGTAGACGACCGCGTCGTGGCGCTCGGCCAGCTCGTCGACGGTGACGTGGCGGCCGACCTCGGTACCCAGACGCATCCGCAACCGCGGGTGCTCGTGGAACCGCGAGAAGGTTTCGCCGATCCGCTTCGTGGCGGGGTGGTCCGGGGCGACGCCGAAGCGGACGAGCCCGCCCGCGACCGGCAACCGGTCGATCAGGGTGACCCGGGCGTTCGTGTGCAGGAGCAGATCCTCGACGGCGTACATCCCGGCCGGACCGGTGCCGACGACGGCGATGTCCGGCGGCGCGAAGTCGCTCGGAATGGCCCTGTCGAACGTCGGCGGGCTCCAGCGGTGGAAGTTCGGCGCGGGATCGGCCACGGGCGCGGTCTCGCGACCGGCGTAGTACTGCGCGTTGAGTCCCGCGTAGACCTTCAGCGGCCCGGTCAGCAGGTCGACCGGGAAGATCGCGTCCACCGGACAGGCGTCCGCGCACGCGCCGCAGTCGATGCACGCGGCCGGATCGACGTAGAGCATCTCCGTGCTGCCGAAGTCGGGCTCGTCCGGCGTCGGGTGGATGCAGTTGACCGGGCAGACCGACACGCAAGTGGCGTCGTTGCAACAGGTCTGAGTGATCGCGAAGGCCATGTCAGATCAGGTTCGCCCGCTTGTAGAACACCAGCGCGGGCCGGGTGAGCAGGCCGCACGAGCCGAGGAACTCCATCAGCCCGGCGCAGCTGGACCGCATCATCGACTTGTGGTGCTCATTGGTCTTCGCCTCACGCAGCGCGCGCTCGGTGTCGAGTCCCGCGTTCTTGTAGACATCGCGGTTGACCATGCTGCTGACGATGAAATACGACGCGATCGCGATGACCAGCGCGTTGATCCGGCGGCGCAGGAAACCCGCGCCCTCCAGCTGTTCGCGTGTCTCCTCACGGGCGAACTTCATGTGCCGGGACTCTTCGACGACGTGGATGTTGTTGATGGTCCGCACGAACGGGACCACCCGCTCGTCACGCATCCAGTCGCGCTGCATCACGTCGAGGACTTCTTCGGCGACGAGGATCGCCGCGTACGCCGCTTCACCGGTGGCCGTCGCCTTGAAGACGCGGCCGAGCTCGACGGCGAGCCTGCGCGGACGATACGGGGGCGCGCCGAGCTTCTCCGCGCCGCGGGCGAACATGATCGAATGCCGGCATTCGTCCGCGATCTCGGTCAGCGCCCACTGGAACGCCGGATCGGTCGGATCCTTGGCGTAGAAATCGCGCAGCACCATCTGTTGCAGGATCATCTCGAACCAGATGCCGGTGCTCGCGACCGAAGCGGCCTCCTGGCGCGTGAGCTCCTTCTGCTGGTCCGGCGTCATCTCGGCCCAGTAGCTCGTCCCGTAGAGGGTGCTCCACTCCGGACTGGCACCGTGGAAGTCCTTGTCCAACGGCGTCTCCCAGTCCACCTCGGTGGCCGGGTCATAGGACAACATCGCGGAGGAATCGAGGAGCCGCCGCGCGGTCTCTTGGCGGCCGGCACCGGCCGTTCCCGCGGTGCGCGGCATATCGGTGCTGGTCATACGGACCTCCCGGACTACGTCGGCTGGGTGTAGATTAGGCGTTACCGTGGTTCACTGTTACCCAAGGTAACACCTAAATGGCCGTGTCGCGAGTACTGGAGACCCGATCATGACCACACCGCGCCGCGTCGGATCCTTCGATCACGACGGTCTCACCTTCGACGTGCGCGACACCGGCCCGCTCGACGGCGCCGTCGTCGTCCTGCTGCACGGATTCCCGCAGACCGGCGCTTCGTGGGCCGAGACCGCCGCGCTCCTCAACGAGCGGGGGTACCGCACGATCGCGCCCGACCAGCGCGGTTACTCGCCCCGAGCGCGTCCACGCGGCCGGTTCGCCTATCGGTCGAGCCGTCTCGTGGCCGACACCGTCGCGCTGATCCACGCCATCGGGGCCGGACCGGTACACCTCGTCGGACATGACTGGGGCGCCAACGTCGCCTGGGCGACCGCGGCACAGCGACCGGAGCTGATCAGGTCGCTGACCACCGTGTCGGTCCCCCACGCCGCGGCCTTCCTGCGCTCGATGCTGGCCAGTGACCAGATCGTCCGGTCCTACTACATGTTCTTCTTCCAGATCCCCTGGCTGCCCGAACTCGCCATCCGGCGCTGGCCGCGAGTACTGGACCGCACGCTCGCGAAAACCGGGATGACAGCGGCCCAAATCGGCCGAGTCCACCAGGAGATCCTCGTCGGCGGAGCCTTGACCGGCGGGCTGAACTGGTATCGCGCGATGCTCCTGCAACACCCGGCGGCCTTACGTACCCGGGTTCCCGTGCCGACCACGCATGTCTGGAGCGACGGCGACACCGCTCTGTCCCGTCGCGGCGCCGAACTCGCCGGCCAGTACGCCGACGGCGGCTACCGGCTGGAGATCCTGACCGGTGTCAGCCACTGGGTTCCCGAAGAGGCTGCCTCGACATTGGCCGACATCATCGGCCGCAGCGCTGACGGCAAGGGGTAGGCGCGTTTCGAGATTCTTATCGATCTGCGGAAAAGCACGCGCGGCTCAAGGGTGAATATCGCACCATTTGGCGAATAGCCGGGAAACCGCTCCACTGGCACCCTGGACTCGGTTCACTCCACCGAGAAAGGGTGATTTCCGGTGACACGTCCCCTGGTGCTGGACCCGAGCGGTGACGACATCCATGGCGAAAACGAACGGCTGCGCGAGCGTGGCCCGATCACCCGGGTGGAATTACCGGGTGGCGTGGTGGCCTGGTCGGTGACGAGCCACGAACTGCTGCGCGGCCTGCTCAGCGACCCCCGCGTATCCAAGGATGCCCGACAACACTGGCCCGCGCTGGCGGACGTCAGCACGGACTGGCCGTTGCTGGTGTGGGTCTCGGTGCGGAACATGTTCACCGCGTACGGCGCCGACCACAAACGGTTGCGCTCGCTCGTGACACAGGCCTTCACCGCGCGCCGGATCGCAACACTGCGCCCCTGGATCACCCGGATCGTCGACGACCTCCTGGCGGCGATCGCGACCACGCCGCCGGGCAAACCCGTTGACCTGCGGGAGAGTTTCGCCTATCCGGTACCCATCGACGTGATCTGCCAACTGTTCGGGGTACCGGACTCGGCCCGCGCCGGGTTACGTCACGCTGTCGACGTCTTCTTCCAAACCTCGGCGAGCCAGGAGGCGATGCTGGCCGCCTATCAGGACATCCATTCGATCTTCGCCGAACTCGTCGCCGCCAAGCGGGCGAACCCCGGTGAGGATCTCACCACCGCGCTCATCGCCGCGCACACCCAGGACGACGGCGCCCGCCTGGACGAAATCGAACTGATCGACACCCTGATCCTGTTCATCTCGGCTGGCCATGAAACCACCGTGAATCTGCTCGACCAGGCCATCACCGCGCTGCTCACCCATCCCGGCCAGCTCGCCCTGATCCGCGCCGGGCGGATCTCCTGGCAGGACGTGATCGAGGAGACCCTGCGCTGGCAGGCACCTGTGGCGCATCTGCCACTGCGGTACGCCGTCGAGGACATCTCTGTCGCCGATGTGGTCATCCGGCAGGGCGACGCGATTTTGGCGGGCTACGCCGCCGCCGGCCGGGACCCGGCACTGCACGGGCCGGACGCCGACGCGTTCGACGCCACCCGCGCCGACAAGTCGCATGTCGCGTTCGGCTACGGGGTGCACTTCTGCCTCGGCGCACCACTGGCCCGATTGGAGGCGGCGATCGCGCTGCCTGCCCTGTTCGATCGGTTCCCGAACATGACACTCGCCACCTCACCCGACGCGCTGGGGCACCTCGACTCGTTCATTTCCAACGGGCATCGCACGCTGCCGGTGCTGCTGCACGGCCCCGAACCGTCCTCCGCACCGTAGGCGGGCTCCGTCCGAAATGGACATCGTTCATCCGGGTTATCCGGCGGAAAGGGGCCTGCCATTCCGCCGGTTCGGCGCACTGCGGCTAGGCTCATTGGCACTGCGCCAATCTAAGCTGGCGTGGCATGACCTAGCGGAAGGCACTATCGATGGCACAAAAGGTATCCGTCCAGATCGTCGACGACATCGACGGTGGCGAAGCCACCCAGACCGTGCCCTTCGCGCTCGACGGC